>DAIUBZ010000024.1:0-14425 GCA_036846445.1 Sphingopyxis sp.
ACTGTCTTCGGGAGGCAGGGGCCGGAGGTTCGAATCCTCTCTCCCCGACCAATAAATTCAGATAGTTGCGGCTCTTTTGGCTGTATTGTTCGGTGGTGAGGCTCCGTTGAAACCACCCGGAGCCAAGGCGTCAATCTGGGATCACGGTGCCAGTTTGCTAAATGCACTTAACTTCCCTTCCGTTTGGGCCCGCGCTTCTGGAAGGCAGTGCCATCACCGCCGCCACCCGGCTCCTCCCTTGCCGCCATCGCCCGGATGGCGGCGTGTCGTCGCTTTTGATGGCCGACGAGCGCGGCAGCGCGGCGGCTGCCCGGCGCAGGTTGCGCTTTGGCGGTTCCGGGTCTAATCGCCCGCCGGGGCGACAGGATTAACTTTGTGTGTGTGGGATCATGTGGCCTTCGCTCTTCAGGCGCCTTGCCAAACGCAATACGCCATCTCGGGCGCCCCGCATTCCCGCTGGACAGCGGGTTTATGCGATTGGTGACATCCATGGCTGCGATGCCGAATTTGCCGAACTGCTGCAATTGATCGATGCTGACCATCGGCGGCGCGGGCCGGCCGATTTGACGCTGATCCTGCTCGGCGATCTGGTTGACCGGGGGCCGGATTCGCTGGAGGTGCTGAACCGTGCCGCCGCGCTGGTTGCGGCCAGCGCGCCCCTGGCCCGGGTGCGGTGGTTGCTGGGCAATCATGAGGCGGCGATGCTGGAGGCGCTGACCGGCGATGAGGACCGGCTGCGCTATTTCCTCAGGATCGGCGGCGATGCCACTGTGCGCAGTTTTTGGCAGGACGACGCCGCCTATAACGCTGCCACCATGGCGGAGGTGGCCGCCGCCATGCCCGATTTGCTGGGCGCGGCACACAAAGCGCTGTTTGCCGCAGCCGAAGATATGATCGCCATCGGCGACTATGTATTCGTGCATGCCGGGGTGCGCCCCGGGGTCCCGCTCGACCGGCAGAAGCTGGCGGATCTGCGCTGGATTCGCGAGCCGTTTTTAGGCCATCGCGGCGATTTTGGTGCAACCATCGTGCACGGCCACACCATCACCGCCGCGCCGGAGGACATTGGCAACCGGATCGGGATCGACACCGGTGCCTATATGTCCGGGACGCTGACCGCATTGGGGCTGGAGGAGGCGGACCGCTGGTTTTTGCAAACCGGAAACGGTGACTGACGGCTGCATCACCTTGCGCGGTGATTGCCGCCATCCCATATCCCGCCGATGACAGAGGCATCCCCGCCGCGTTGGCACGGCACCACCATTTTGTCGGTTCGCACCGCCCGCGACGTTGTCATCATCGGCGATGGTCAGGTGTCGATGGGCCAGACGGTAATGAAACCCAATGCCCGCAAGGTGCGCCGCCTGCACCAGGGGCAGGTGATCGCGGGATTTGCCGGGGCGACCGCCGATGCCTTCACCCTGTTCGAGCGGCTGGAGGCCAAGTTGGAGCGGCACAATGGCCAATTGCTGCGCGCGGCAGTGGAATTGGCCAAAGATTGGCGCACCGACAAATATCTGCGCAATCTGGAGGCGATGATGATCGTCGCTGATGCCGAGGTGACGTTGGTGCTGACCGGAAATGGCGATGTGCTGGAACCCGACAGCGGCGTGGTCGCCATCGGATCGGGCGGCAATTTTGCCCTGTCGGCGGCGCTGGCGCTGGTGGATTATGAAGCGGACGCCGAGGCGCTGGCCCGCAAGGCGATGGCGGTGGCCGCCCGCATCTGTGTCTATACCAATGACCAGTTGACCATCGAGCGCATCGCCCTGCCCGCCTTACCCCCCGCGTCCTGACAAAGGCCAATCCATGTCCCAGCCCCTGACCCCGCAGGCGATTGTCGCTGCGCTCGACGCCCACATTATCGGCCAGCACGATGCCAAGCGCGCGGTCGCGATTGCCCTGCGCAACCGCTGGCGGCGGCAACAGTTGGGCGCGGAATTGCGCGACGAGGTGACGCCCAAAAACATCCTGATGATCGGGCCGACCGGCTGCGGCAAAACCGAAATATCGCGGCGGCTGGCCAAGCTGGCCGATGCGCCGTTCATCAAGGTGGAAGCCACCAAATTCACCGAGGTTGGCTATGTTGGCCGCGATGTCGAACAGATTGGCCGCGATCTTGTCGAGGAAGCGGTGCGGCTGGAGCGGGCGCGCCGCCGGGAGCGCGTGCGGGAAGCCGCCGAGGAGGCCGCGCGCGAACGCCTGCTGGACGCGCTGACCGGAAAATCGGCGAGCGAGGCAACCCGGCTGAGTTTTCGCCAGCGGCTGGCCGATGGGCATCTGGACCGGGCCGAGGTCGAGATTGAGTTGGCTGAACCCGCCGCAATGCCGTTTGAGGTGCCCGGTCAGCCCGGCCAGATGGGGATGATCAACCTGTCCGAAATGCTGGGCAAGGCGATGGGCCAGTCGCCCCGGAAAAAGCGCAAGCTGCCGGTTGCCGATGCGCTCGCCCGGCTGGTGGAGGAGGAGCAGGACCGGCGGCTGGACAGCGACGATATCGCTCGCACCGCCCTTGACGACGCGGCCAACAATGGCATCGTGTTTCTGGACGAAATCGACAAGATTGCGGTCAGCGACGGGCGCGGCGGTTCAGTGAGCCGCGAGGGGGTTCAGCGCGACCTGCTGCCGCTGATCGAGGGGACGATGGTGGCGACCAAATATGGCCCGCTGCGCACCGACCATGTGCTGTTCATCGCATCCGGGGCATTCCATGTGGCCAAGCCCAGCGATCTGTTGCCCGAGCTTCAGGGCCGCCTGCCCATTCGCGTGGAACTGGCCGCACTGACCGAGGGCGATTTTCACCATATTCTCTCGGACACGCGCGCCAGCCTGCCGGAACAATATCGCGCGCTGCTGGCGGTGGAGGGGCTGGACGTCACCTTTAGCGATGACGGCTTGCGCCGGATCGCCCGGCTGGCAGCCGAGGTGAATGAGCGGGTCGAGAATATCGGAGCGCGGCGGTTGCAGACGATGATGGAAAAACTGTTGGAACAGGTCAGCTTTGCCGCCAGCGACATGGCGGGCGACGCGTTGCTGGTCGACGCGGCCTATGTCGATCAGCAATTGGCCGACGTGGTGGGCAACCGCGATTTGTCACGCTACATCCTGTAACGCGCCGCATTTCGGGGCGGTCAATCGCTGAAATCGCGCTGATTCCGCGCCTTTCCCCGTGCTCGCATTGACAAGCCGCCGCAGATGGTGTGACTCAACGACCAATGGCGCACAAAAGCGCCAAGCGGGCGCAATGGAGTGTGGGATGGACGATGCGGCTGAGCCGGTGCAGGGCGAGTTCGATCTGATCCCGGTCGCTGACCGGTTGCGGTCGGCCCGCCTTGGCGCCGGGCTGACCATCGCTGACCTGGCGGCACGGACCCGGGTGACGCAGCGGCATCTGGTGGCGCTGGAGGCTGGTGATTGGGCCGCCCTGCCCGGGCGGACCTATGTGCTGGGATTTGCGCGGGCATATGCCCGGGCGGTCGCCCTGCCCGAGGCGGAGATCGCCGGGCAGATTGTTGCTGAGCTGGCCGATATCGAAACCGATCATGCCGGGGTCATGTCAGGCTATGAGCCAGCGGACCCGGCCCGGTTGCCCACCCGGCGGCTGGCGATCACTGTCGCGCTGATTGGCGCGATAGTGGTGGGCGCGTTGCTGGTGTGGCGCGTGGTGGCGGTCGGCCCCGGCCCGGTGGCCGCTGGCGACGGGTTGGACCCTGCCACCAGCGCGCGGTCCGCCGATCCGGCCGAGCCCGGCGGTGAAGCCGCGGAACGCGCGGGCGATGGGGTCGGGCCGGGCGGCGTCGCCGCCGCTGGATCGCCTGCGGCCGAGGGCGCGGTGGTGCTGACCGCATTGGATGAGGTGTGGATCGGTTTTGACGATGCGGCGGGCAAAACCGAAAATTGGCGCACCCTGCGCCCCGGCCAACCCTATGCTGTCCCCGCCGATTATCTGACCCAATTTACCCTGCGCACCAGCCAGCCCAATTTGCTGAAAGTTGAGGTGGATGGGCGCGATCTCGGCCTGTTGGGCGATGCGCCCCGGCTGACCAAGAATATCGACCTGCGCGCGGCGGCCCTGCGCACGCGGCTTGGCGGCGGTGCCAATGCTGCGCCAGCGCTGGCGGACCCCATCGCCTCGCCGCGCTGAATGCAAATTGCGCCGCCGCGCCACTTGGCGTTGCGAGATTAACCATATAATGGCGTGACACGACCCAATGATTGCTCAGGAACCAGCTATGTCAATTGCACTGCGCCCCACCGCTGCCTTGCTGTCCATGCGTCCGCTCCGGCTCAATCTGAGCATCGCAACGGGACTGGCGGCGGCGTTGCTGTTGACCAGTATCGCCCCGGTTGCGGCGCAAGATGCCAATGCCACCCGCCGGATCGACAAGTTGGAGCGCGAAATGCGCGCGGTGCAGCGGCAGGTGTTTCCGGGCGGCAATCCCGCCTTTTTCGAGCCGGACATTGCCCCCGACGCCGCTGCGCCAGTTCGCGGCCCAACCGCCACGCCGCCATCGGCTGAGCTGAACGGGCGGCTGGACGCGTTGGAGGGCCAATTGCAGGCCCTGACTGGGCAAAGCGAGCAAAATGGCTTTAAACTGCGCGAGCTGGAGCGGCAATTTTCGGCGTTTAAGGCCAGCGTGGAGGCCCGGCTGGCAAAGCTGGAAGCTGCGGCGGCGGCCCCTGCGGCCATTGCGGCATCAGCGGCGGTGACCACCCCGGCAGCGGCAGTTGCCGCGTCTGCCCCGGCGGCACGCCCCGCTGCGCCAGCGGCGACCGTGCGGCCCCCGGCAGCGGCCACGCCCGCGCCGGCCACCGCGCAAAGGCCCAATGCCCAGCGGTTGGCGCGGGTGAAGGCGGTCGAAGTGCCCGGCACCGGCAATGCGGCGGAGGATGGTTATAATTATGGCTATCGGCTGTGGGAGGCGAAGCTTTACCCCGAAGCGCAGGCGCAACTGAAAACCGTCGTCGAAAAACATGGCAGCCACCGGCTGGCCAGCTTTGCCCAGAATTTGCTGGGCCGCGCTTATCTGGACGAAGGCAAGCCCAGCCTGGCGGCGGTCGCATTTTACAACAATTACAAGGACCGGCCCAATGGCGAGCGCGCACCGCACAGTCTGATGTATATGGGGATCGCCCTTGATCGGCTGGGTCGCAAGGCCGATGCGTGCAAGGCGTTCAAGGAATTTGACGACGTATATGGCACCCGTGCCCCGCAGTCGGTGCAGAGCGAGGCGGCGGCAGCCAAGCAAAAGGCGGGATGCTGAACGCCGTTGCCCGGTTTCGGGCGGATGTGGCCGCGCTGACCGGGGCTGAGTGCGGCGACTTGCGTTTTGGCGTGGCCGTATCGGGTGGGCCGGACAGCATGGCGCTGTTGTGGTTGGCGGCTCGGGCCTATCCCGGCCACCTTGCCGCCGCCACGGTCGATCATCGCCTGCGCCCCGAAGCTGGCGCAGAGGCGGCGATGGTGCGCGACTGGTGCAGCAGCCAGGGCATCCCGCATGCTGTCCTGACCCCAGCCACGCCCATCACCGGTTCAGTTCAGGCGGGGGCGCGGGCGGCGCGCTACGCCCTGCTCGGCGCATGGCGGGCCGAGCAGGGCATCGACCATATTTTCACCGCCCACCATGCCGATGACCAGCTGGAAACCGTGGCAATGCGGCTGAACCGGGGCAGCGGAGTCGCCGGGCTGGCCGGGGTCCGCGCGCGCAATGGCCAGGTGCTGCGCCCGCTGCTGGGCTGGCGGCGGCAGGAGCTGGCAGATATCTGTGCGGCGGCGGCCTTGCCGGTCGTGGATGACCCCAGCAACCATGATGTCGATTTTGACCGGGTGCGGCTGCGCCGCCAGATTGCGGCGGCCCCCTGGCTGGATGCGGCGGCGGTGGCCCGCTCTGCGCGCCATCTCGCCGCCGCTGACCAGGCGCTGGATTGGGCGGCGCACCAACTGATCGCCGCATGGCCCGACCATGGCGATGCCAGCATCATCCGTGATGCGGCTTGCCCGCCGGAACTGTTCCGCCGCATTGTGCTGATCCGGTTGGCGGGCCACGCTGGCGCTCGCCCGCTGAAGGGCAGCGAGCTTGACCGGGTGGTGAGCGGGATGATCAGCGGCAAGCGCGTGTCAACCGGGCGATTGCTGGTAACGCCTCAGCCGCCGGGGAACCATGGCCGATGCTGGCGCATTTCAGATGCGGTCGGTGGCGCGCCGCAGGCGGTGGGCGACATGCGGATTTAGCCCGGCGCTTATTGCCAATCGGCGCCGAAGCCTTATCTTAGGCGACTACCATAGTTGCTGGGGGCGGCCCTCGCCCTCACCGACCCGAAAGGCGAATGATGTCAGAAGATAAAGACCCCCAACCAAATCCATGGATGAAAAGCATGTTGATCTGGGGCGGCATCTTGATGTTGATGATCGCCATCGGATCGGTGATGAGCGGCACCAGCACGCCGCCGGGTCAGGCGCTGGCCTATTCCGATTTCCGCGCCAAGGTGATCGATGGTGGCGTGCGCGAGGTGGTGATCAGCGACGACCGGATTACCGGCGAATTGTCGAGCGGTGAGGTGTTCAGCACCAATTTGATCCGTGATCCGGAACTGACCAAGCTGCTCGCCGACAATGGCGTGAAATTCGACGGCAAGCGGGCGGAAGCGCCCAATTTCCTGCTGTATTTGCTGATCCAGTCGTTGCCCTTTCTGCTGCTGATTGGCGTTGCCTTTCTGGTGTTCCGCCAGATGCAGAAAAACAATGGCGGCGGCGGGGCCATGGGCTTTGGCAAATCGCGCGCCAAATTATTGACCGAAAAGCAGGGCCGGGTGACGTTCGACGATGTCGCCGGAATTGATGAAGCGCGTGAGGAATTGCAGGAGATTGTCGAGTTTCTGAAGGATCCCAGCAAATTTTCGCGGCTTGGCGGGTCCATTCCAAAGGGCGCGCTGCTCGTCGGCTCGCCCGGCACCGGCAAGACGCTGCTCGCCCGCGCAATCGCGGGTGAAGCGGGCGTGCCATTTTTCACCATTTCCGGGTCGGATTTTGTGGAAATGTTCGTGGGCGTCGGCGCAAGCCGGGTGCGCGATATGTTTGAGCAGGCCAAGCGCAGCGCGCCATGCATCGTGTTCATCGACGAAATCGACGCGGTTGGCCGCCATCGCGGTGCGGGCCTTGGCAATGGCAATGATGAGCGGGAGCAGACGCTGAACCAGCTTCTGGTGGAAATGGACGGGTTCGAAGCCAATGAGGGCATCATCATCGTGGCCGCCACCAACCGCCCCGATGTGCTCGACCCAGCGCTGTTGCGCCCGGGCCGGTTCGACCGGCAGGTGACGGTGCCGCTGCCCGATATTGAGGGGCGGCAAAAAATCCTGGAGGTCCACACCCGCAAAAAACCTATGGCTCCCGATGTCGATATTCGCACCCTGGCGCGTGGCACGCCCGGATTTTCCGGCGCTGATCTGGCCAATCTGGCCAATGAGGCGGCATTGCTGGCGGCCCGGCTGGGCAAGCGGCTGATTGCCATGGCGCAGTTCGAGGCCGCGAAAGATCGGGTGATGATGGGCACGGAGTGGAAGTCGCTGGTCATGAGCGACGATGAAAAGCGGATGACCGCTTATCATGAGGCTGGCCACGCGCTGGTGGCGTTCCACGAACCGGCATCTGACCCCATTCACAAGGCGACGATCATCCCGCGCGGCCGCGCGCTGGGCATGGTGGTGCGGCTGCCGGAACGGGACAGCTATTCCTATCACCGCGACAAAATGTATGCGAATCTGTCGATCTCGGCGGGTGGGCGCGTCGCGGAGGAACTGATCTTTGGCTATGACAAAGTGTCGTCTGGCGCATCGGGTGATATTCAATATGCCACCAAATTGGCCCGCTCGATGGTGACGCAATGGGGCATGTCGGACGCGCTCGGCCCGCAGCAATATGAAGAGCAGCAGGGCGAGACCTTTTTGGGCTATAGCCAGACCCAGCGCAGCAACATCTCCGACGAAACCGCCAAAGTGATCGACAATGAGATCAAGCGGCTGATCGCTGATGCCAACAAGCGTGCCACCCAGATCCTGACCGACAATATCGATCAATTGCACCAATTGGCGGGGGCATTGCTGGAGTATGAATCGCTGTCCGGTCAGGAAATTGACCAATTGCTGAACGATGGCACCCCGCCTGCCCGCACCGGCGGCGACAAGCCGGCGGTGGTGGCGGCTGAGGGGCATGCCGGGTCGTTGCCGCAGGTCAAGCGGCGGCCAAAGCCGCTGGGCGGGTCGTCGCCGCAGGGCGTTTGACGTCGCCGCCGGCGCGCCAGCAAATGACGTGGGATTGGAGGGTGATGTGATGGCGGGATGGACTTGCGGCAAAAATTGGGGGTTCCGCACGGGCTTGGCGGTCGCGGCAGCTGCTACGGCTGGTATCGCCGCGCAAGCGGGGGCCCAACCCGCGATCAGCGTCGAAAATATTGTGGAAAAACAGCTCGCCGACGCGGCGGACCCGGTGGACGCCCCAGCCCGATTTGGTCCCCCCGAGGTGGTGGTGCCCGGAGACCGGCTGCGGATCAGCCTGCGCTATCGCAGCAATGCGGCGGTGCCGGTGCCGCAGCTCACGCTGACCAATCCGCTGGGTGACATGCTCAGATTTGACGGACCAGCGGCAGCACCCGGGATGACGGTATCGGTTGATGGCGGAAAAAATTGGGGCAATCTGTGGGAGCTGAAAATCACCGGCGCCGACGGGGCCGAGCGCGCGGCCACCGCCGCTGACGTCAACAATGTCCGGTGGGTCGTTGCAGAGCCGGTTCAGCCGGGCGGCAGCGGCGCAGTGCAGTTTTTCGCGCGCGTCAAATAGGCGCGCCGACCAAGCCCCGCCGCCAGACTTGGCCGCCGGGCTTAGAGCGCGTTTCGACCTGATTGAATCAGGCCGAGCGCCCCAACCTTTGTGTTGCCGCGATTTTTAGAGCCATCAGATGATGCTATCTGACTGCAAATCGCTCTAGCTGGTCGAAGCGCGCTCTAATCCAGCTCGCCGCCGCCCGGTTGGCTGCGCGGCGGGGCAGCGGCGGTCAGGCGCAGCGCTTCGGCTGAGGCCGAGATTGAGCTGATCGCGTCGGGGCTGTCATCGTCGTCGACCACAAATTTCTGCAATGATGCCACCAGCGATTCGTTCAGCGCCGCTGGGCTGACCGTTTCTTCGGCAATTTCGCGCAGGGCGACGACCGGATTCTTGTCGCGGTCGCGCTCAATCGTCAGGGCATCACCGCCGGCAATCTCGCGGGCACGGTGCGCGGCCAGCAACACCAGATCAAAGCGATTGGGCACCTTGTCCACACAATCTTCAACCGTCACTCGCGCCATGGCCCACCTCAACCTTAACCAACAAAAAAGGGGGCGCGCAGCGCACCCCAACCCCGCTGGTCCTACCAGCAATCACCGATTTGTCAATTCTGCGCTGGTTGCCCGCCGCCTCCGCGATCTTTATGGCTGGCGGGATGGACGATCCGCTTTCCTCGCCGCTGCCGCAACCGCAATCCGACGCGATGGCGGCCGCGGCGGCGCGTCCGGAACCGCCTATGTTCGTGATTGGCGACCATCGGCTGGCGGTCTATCCGGACGGACCGCAGCGGCTGGTGAAATTGCTCAGCCTGATTGACGCGGCAGCGGACCGGATTGACTGGGTTGCTTATGTGATCGCCGATGATCGCTCCGGCCAAATGGTGCTGGCTGCGTTGCACCGGGCGCTCGCGCGCGGCGTGACATTGCGCATGATGATCGACAGCTTCGGCTGGTCGATGTCCAGCCATGCCCCGCTGGACCGGCTTACCGAGGCCGGGGCAGAGGTGCTGTTCTTCTCGCGCCGCTTGCGGTCGAGCTATTTGATCCGCAACCACCAGAAAATCTGGTTGTTCGACGGGGCGACGGTCATGGCGGGCGGCTTTAATCAGCAGGATGACTATTTCGGCATGGCCGACACCCGCAACTGGGCGGATTTTGGCTATGTGATGACCGGCCCGGCGGCGGCCGATCTGGCCCGCTGGACCGATGGGCTGTGGAGCTATTGCCGCGATCTGGACGGGCGGGTGCGGCCGTTGCAGCGGCTGGTGGCCGAATGGCGCGGCGGCGCGGGCGCGATTGAGTGGGTGATGGGCGGGCCGACCCAGCGGCTGTCGCCATGGGCAGCGGCGGTGCGCGGCGATATTCGCACCGGCAAACAGGTTGATCTGGTGATGGCCTATTTCTCGCCGGGCATCGCCATGCTGCGGCCGCTGATCCGGGCCGCGCGGCACGGCACGGTGCGGCTGTTGCTGGCGGGCAAATCCGACAATGGCGCGACCATCGGCGCCTCGCGGCTGCTCTATGGCTGGCTGTTGCGGCGGGGCATTGCCATTGCTGAATATCAGCCCCAGCCGCTGCATGCCAAGCTGGTGGTGGTTGACGATATTGTCTATCTCGGCTCGGGCAATTTTGACCAGCGCAGCCTGTATATCAACGTCGAGATCATGGCGCGGATCAACGATGCGGCGCTGGCCGATCATGTCCGCGAACTGATCGCGGCCATGGCGGCGGATGCCAAGCCGATCACCCGCGCCGCCTATCGCGCCATGCGCGGGCCGTTGACCCGGCTGCGCTGGCTGTTGTCATGGTTTGTGGTGGCGGTGGTGGATTATTCCGTCACCCGGCGGATGAATTTTGGCCTGACCGACGCCGGTGATCCCCGCAGTCAACCGGAATTGTCGCCGCGCCAGCCCCAGAACAAATAGCAAGGCGGCGCGTTGCGCCATTCAAATCCCGCATCAATATGGGGGAAATAGGGTGCCAGAAAGTCCCGCACTTTGGCGCGGAATTGATACACCAGAAATCCGCCGCCCGGGCGCAGCGCGCGGGCGGTGGCAGCGGCAATCGCATCGCCGACGCCCGTGGGCAAAGTGGAAAATGGCAGGCCGGACAGAATATAATCGGCATGATCAAAGCCGCGGTCGGCAAGTATCGCCTCGACATCAGCGGCGGAGCCATGGACCGCCACAAAGCGGCTGTCGCGGATTTCCCGGCGCAAATAGTCCACAAAATCGGGGTTGGTGTCGATGGCGATCAACGTCGCATTGCCCGGCAGCTGCTCGAGGATCGGGCGGCAAAATGTGCCAATCCCCGGGCCATATTCCACAAACAACCGGGTGCTCGCCCAATCCACCGGGCGCAGCATATGGGCAATCAAGGTCGGCGAGGATGGGATCACCGACCCAACCATCACCGGATGTTTCACAAATCCCTTCAGGAACAATCCCCACGGACCGGCCCAATTCTTCAGACTTGCCCGCCACTGGCTGATGCGGCGGCGAGACGTGCGCGATTGTGACATTATGTGGCCCGGGTTGTTGCTGTTCCAGCGGCAGTCGCAAAATTGCGCTGGCGATGCAAGCGCCGGATGACAGCGCGGCTGGACAGGGTGGACCTGCTGTGAAAGGGGTTTGCGGTGTCCAGCCATCCGCCCGCCCCTGCCATCCCCCCCGATCGCATGGCATTGTTGTTCGCGGTGATGCTGGTGGCGGCGGCTGGCAATACCGCGATGCAGTCGATTTTGCCTGCCATTGGCACCCGGCTTGGCATCGCAGATGTGTGGGTTAGCCTGGCGTTCAGTTGGTCGGCGTTGTTGTGGGTGGTGACTGCCCCCCGCTGGGCGCGCCAGTCGGATCAGCGCGGGCGCAAGGCGCTGATGGCATTGGGGCTGATCGGCTTTATCGTCTCGATGCTGCTGTGCGGCCTGGCGATCTGGGCGGGGCTGGCGGGCTGGCTGCCGGCGGGGGTCACTTTCGCGCTCTTTGCCCTGTTTCGTTCGCTCTATGGCGGCTTCGGCTCGGCCGCGCCGCCCGCCATTCAGGCCTATGTCGCCGCCCGCACCGAACCGGGTGAGCGCACCCAGGCCTTGGCGCTGGTTGCCTCATCCTTCGGGCTGGGCACGGTGTTGGGTCCGGCTATGGCCCCGCTGTTGATTCTGCCGGTGGTCGGGCTGGCTGGACCGATGCTGTGCTTTGCCGTGATCGGGCTGGGGGTATGGCTGTGGCTGCGGCTGGGCTTGCCGGGTGATACGCCCCGTTTCGCCGCACGCGGGGCCACCGCCCCCTATCCTGCCGCCGCCGGGGCGGGCGGCGGCACCAGCGATCTGAACGATGGGCCGGATCAGCCCGCCAGCCCGCCGCCGCCGCTCAATTGGCGCGACCGCCGCACCGCACCCTGGTTTGTCGCCGGATTTATCGGCGGTCAGGCGCAGGCGATGATGCTGGGGGTAATCGGTTTTCTGATATTGGACCGGCTGGCGCTGCGCGCGGTGCCAGAGGCTGCGGCGGGGCCGACCGCGATTGTGCTGATGGTGGGTGCATTCGCGGCGCTGATGGCGCAGTGGGGTCTGATCCCGCTGGTCAAGCCGGGGCCGCGCGCCGCAGTGCTGGTGGGGGCGGCGCTGGCGGCAGCCGGCGCGGCATGGACCGGGCTGGCCACCAACCTGTATGGCATCACGGTCGGCTTTGCGATTGCCTCGCTGGGCTTTGGCCTGTTTCGGCCCGGCTTTACCGCCGGGGCGTCGCTGGCGGTTGGCCGCGCGCACCAGGGCAGCGTGGCGGGCATCACCGCGTCGGTGAACGGGTCGGCCTATGTGGTCGCCCCGGCGGTCGGCGTGCTGCTTTATGGTCTGTCGGCGGGCCTGGCTTTTGGCTTGATGGCGTTTCTTTGCGCCTTCCTGGTGATTTGGGGCTGGCGGCGGCTGGTTGAGGCCGGTTAAGTTGGTCGCGCCGCACCCCCAATCCGGGGGGCAGTGGTGATCGTGAAGGACAGGGATGATGGGACGCCTCCCCCCGCTTAGCAGCATGGAAGCATTTTTGGAGGTTGCCCGCTTGGGCACGGTCAAAGCCGCGGCGGCGGAATTGGGGCTGTCGATGCCGGCATTGTCGCGCCGTATCCAGACGCTGGAGGGGGCGCTGGCCTGCCAATTGTTCAACCGCCGCCATCAAGGGCTCAGCCTGACCGACGCGGGTTTGGCGCTCCAGCGGCAATTGCTGCCAGTCGTGGACGATTTGCGGCGGATTGTCGCCAATGCCAGCGGACCGAGCAATGAACTGCGGCTGCGGCTGAATATCCTGCCCTTATTCGCTCAGCAACGGCTGTTTCCCCGGCTGGGCGAACTGCGCCAGCTTCATCCCAATTTGCACATCGACATGGAAACGGTGGCGCACGGCGAAATGCGCCTGAATGACGGGATTGACGCGGCGATTGCGCTGGCACGCACCATTGATCCGGCGCTGTATGCGCTGCAACTGGATCAGGACAAAATATATCCCATCGCCGCCCGCGCGTTAAGGGTTGGCGGCGAACCGCTGACTGCGCCCGAGCAATTGCAACGGGTCACGGTGCTGATTCACCGCGAAATGCCCGAAACCTTTGCTGAATGGAAACGGGCCATTGGCATGCCCTATCTGGAGGCGGCGTCGGTCGATTATTTTGATTCCGGGCCGCTGATGCTGGAAGCGGCGGCACAGGGGGTCGGGGTGGCGTTCATGCATGGCCAGCATCTGACCAACGCCAACGACGACCGGCTGGCCCGACTGTTCGATTTCGAGGTCGCCAGCCCCTATCATTACTGGTTTGTCTGCCGCCCCCGCGCGCTGCGCCAGCCGCAGGTGAAATTGTTTCACGACTGGCTGGCTTATGCCAATCTGTAAGGCTGCATCCGGGGCGACTGGTGCTGCTGGGGAGGATTGAACTCCCGGCCTCGTCATTACCAATGACGCGCTCTACCACTGAGCTACAGCAGCCAACCATCGCAATCCGCCGGGGCTATGGCGGTCCCCCTGCCCCCTGTCAAGCGCCGCCGGGCCGGGCGCGGTTGCCGTGGTTGACGCAGCGATACGGGCGAGTCATTGATTTTGCATGACCGACACGCCGCCAAAACCCCATTCTGCCGCCCCGGCCCCGGCAACCGACCGCGAGGCACGGCTGGCCGAGGCACTGCGCGCCAATTTGCGCAAACGCAAAGCCCAAAGCCGCGCCGCTCAGCCCGCCGCAGCCCGGGACGATCAGGGTGAGAGCGATTTCCAGTCAGACGGCATCAGCTGACTGGAAATCGGGTTAGGGGGAGTTGCGATCGGGGCTGCTGGTCTGCCGCACCGGCACCGGCACGTTGCAAATATCCGCGCCGCCCGCTGGCTGAATGAAAAACGGGTCGCGGCGGTTGGCGCGGGCGTCGGCATAGCTGGCAAAACCGGGGCTGTCGGTGGACAGATATTCATAGGTCGGCAGGTCCGCTACCTGTCCGCCCAGCCGCACGGCCGTGATCGCGGTGCGCTCCGCCGCGCTCTGGTAAATTCCCAGCATTCCGGTGCCGCGCGGCAGACTGGACAGATGCTCAATTCCCGCGATCACCCGGCCCACCAGCGCGATATTGCGGTCCAGA
>DAIUBZ010000025.1:0-13483 GCA_036846445.1 Sphingopyxis sp.
ATGCCCAGCCCGGCGATCAGCGCCGCGACATTAACCCCGATATTGTCGAGGATGATGATGGTGGCCACCGCAAACAGGGCGATGCTGATGAGCACTTTGATGATGGCCATGGCGTTGGCCAGCGTCTCGCTGCCCGGCTCCTCCGCCCGGCGCTGGACAATGCCCAAAATCACATCGCGCACCCACGCCGCGCCTTGCAGCGCAATGGTGGCGGTCAGCAAAACCGCAAAGATGCCGGCGATGCCCGGCGGCACATCGGCCCATGGCCCGGCGATGCCAATGCTCAGCCCCATGATCGCCGGGGTGCGGGTCCGGCTGAGGGCATGGGCCAATATGCCCCGGGCGCGGCGGCGGATCAGCGCGCGCAGGCCATAGAGCAGCGCGGCGATCGCGGCGGCGAGCGCCGCTGCGATCAGCAATGCCTCCCAATGGCTGGTAAACCAGTCACTGAGCGCAGTGGCGGTGCCCGCGAATGAGGCGGCGGGGCTGGCGGCAGGGGCAGTGGAGAGGGACATCGCCGCTGCTTCTAACAGCTTGGGGCGCGGCGGTCATGCCCCTTTGGCGGCCTCAGCGGCGCCAGCGGCCTCAGCCCGCATCCGCGCGAGCGCCAGCCGGTCAAACCACCACCAGCGCGGATCGCGCCGGGGGGTCAGCCGGTCCAGCCAATCGGGGTAAAGCCCGGCCAGCCGGGGCGGCAGGGCGGCGGGGCCGGGGCCGCGCATGATCGCGGTGATAATCCGGTTCTGAAAGCGGCGCAGGGCGTAGCTGCGCATCCGCCGATATTGCAGCATCAGGCTGGCGGGTCGCCACAGGCTGACCGGATCGCACAGAAAGGCCGCATCCGGGGTTGGCACCACCCGGCTGGGGCGCAAATTCGCCTCTGACTGCAAATCACAGCGCGCCAGCGCCGCCACCAGCCCGTCATCGCCAATCACATCGTCGGGCAGGCGGATAGCCGCCGCCCGCATCCGGTCCACAAAATCCCCGCGCAGCGCGTATAAATCGCCAAACAGCCCATGGTCGCGCACCATCTGCTCGCGATAGGCCGCCGCTCGCCGCCCGTTGCCGGGCATGGCGGCGGCGGCATTGGCACCCGGATGCGCGGACAGGGCGGCGGCCAGCGCGGCGATGGACCCCGGCGCCACCTCGGCATCGCCGTCGACCAGCACCACCATCGCTGCGCCCGCCGGGATGGTGTCCAGCACCAGCCGGTTCCAGCTGCGCGCCTTGCCGCCCTCAGCCCAGTCATGCACGGTGACCTGCGCCAACCCGGCGGTCGCCGCGCGGGCGATCGCGGCGGTGCGGTCGCGGCTGCCGTTGACGGCAACATGGACCGCGATACCTGGCTGGCCGCACGGCAGGCTGGCCAGACAGCGGGCGATGCGCGCTTCCTCATTGTGGGCCAGCACACAGATGATGGTGGCGGCGGTCATGGCCCTACTGCGGCTTGCGGGCGGTGGCCCAGACCGTGACCGGAAAATCGGGATGGTTCGGCAGGCGCCGCTGCCAGCCGGTGCGGGCCCAGCGGTGCAGATTGGCGCGCACCGCCCGGGCATTGCCCCATGATCCGGTCGTGATGCTGGCGGGATCAAAGCCGCAGTCCCCCAGAAAGTGCCGCATCCCCAATTCGGTCCAGCGGGTGCAGTCGTGCGGGATCGGGTGGTGGCGGATCATGAACGGGGTGATGGTGATGAACAGCCCGCCGGGCCGCAACATCTGGAGCACATGGCCGGTGGCGCGCCATGGGTGGAGCAGATGTTCCCAGACATTGTCGGCGATAATCACGTCAAATTGCCGGTCCAGCACGTCGTTGCAAATGTCATGGTCGGGCCAGTTCATCTCGGTGTAGCTGCGCCACGCCCGCCCGCGCCATTTCCACCCGGCGGCGATTTCCAGCGCGTCAAGGTCACTGACTGGCATTTCGTCGAGCAGCGCGTCAATCTCGCGATATGCCACGGTGCGGGTGATGTGGGTGATATCATAGCCAAGCAGCCGGGCGAGGCGGAGCGCGAGCGCGGTGAGCGAGCCGTTGGCGGGATCAGAGTGACGGGGCATGGTTGGCAGAGTCCTGAGCTGTCATGTCCTGGCAAAACCGGCGGTGCTGGGCGGGCGGGGCAGCATCGCTGCCAGTGGCCGCCACCCGGCCTCGCGCTCACGCCGGACGATATAGGTCGTCAGGCCCATTTGCAGCGCCAGCATCATATAGATGAACGGCTGGAACGCGATGCCGACAAACATGGAACCGGTCAGATAGATGATGTGGCCATGCTGCAACGCCATGGCCAGCGGGGCAATCCATTGCTCCTCGGCGCGCCGGGTTTTCAGATAGCGCCGCCGCAACCGCTCCATCGCCACCAGGCCAGAGATGTGCAGCAGCAACCAGACCGCCAGCCCCGGATAACCCTGTTCGCCCAGCATCTCGAAATAGCTGTTGTGATAGGCCCGGCTCTTGTCGGTCACCACCGATGGCACATCGGCGGCGGGTTTGTCGGGGTCATATTCGGTTGGCCCGGTTTCGATCCGCAGCTCATTCTGGCGATAGGCGGCAAAACCGCCGCCAAATGGATTGTCCTTGGCATATTCCCACGTCCACGCCCACACCGCAATCCGGGTGGAGGCCGATTGGTCGGATTGGTGATTTTTGATCGTGCTCATCCGGTCGGTGTAGCTGTCGGGCAGGAACGGCACCGCCGCCAGCGCCAGCACCCCCGCCCCGATCAGATAGAGCGCGCGATATTTCACCGCCCGCAGCGCCAGCACCGCCAGCACCGCGAGGCACACCAGCCCCGTGCGCGCCTGGGTGCCAATCGGGATCAGGGCGCAGGCGAAAATCAGCGCCGCACAAAACAGGCTGACGCGCCATTCGGGCGGAAAAATGCTGCTGTGTTGCCGCGCCCACAGGATCAGCGGGATGATCGAAATCGCCACGCACGACATGATGCTGCCTTCATACAGGCCGTAATTTTCATCCAGCAAAAGTTGCAGACTGCCATAGCCGCCGCCGCTGAACAGGGTCTTGATGCCGCCGGAAATGACAATCGACGCCGCCGACAGCAACATGGTCAGCACCAGCGCCTCAATCCGCAACCGGGTCCGCAGGGTCAGCGGCAGGAAAATCGCCCAGATCAGCGCCTTCCACACCCAGCTCCACTTGTCCTGGGCAAATTCGGGAAAATCCGCCGACAGGGTGGTCAGCCCGCAATAGGCGAGCAGAAAGACCAGCAACCCCTGCCGCCACGACACGCGGGTGTCGCGTTTGTCGTCAATCGCCAGCCACCCCGCCATCGCCAGAATGAATATTATCTGGGACACGGGGATGGAATTGATCAGAAAATAGGACAGTTTTTGCGGCGCAACGATGTCGATGTAGCAAAAGCACAGCACGAACAAAAATGGCTTGCGAAAGCCAATGCCGATGAATGCCGTCAAAAAGGCGAGAAAAGCCAGATCACGCATCGGCGCGGCCCGCGATGCTCTGGTCGGCGACGGCGGCATCGGCGGCGCGGCGGGCGGCCTGCTGCGCCTCCCACTGGCGGCGCGGGCTGGTCTCGCTGTCCAGATCCTCGCGGCCCAGGAGACGCCACAGCATCAGCGCCAGCAAGCCATGCGATACCGCCAAGGCAACCAGATCAACCATTGCGCTCGCCTGCTCCTGTGACGATGATGACCTTGCGGTCCTGCGCATCTGCCTAGCTGCGGCTGGTTGACGCGGCGTTAAGGCTTGGCGCTTAGGGTCGAAAATCATGCCGCGCATTTTGCACATTCTCGACCACAGCCTGCCCGCCCAGAGCGGCTATACGTTTCGCACCCGCGCGCTAATGAAGGCGCAGATCGCCGCTGGCTGGCAGGTCGCAGCCGTCACCAGCCGCCGCCACCCGCTGGCTGGCCCGGTGATCGAGGAGGTCGATGGGCTAAGCTTCCACCGCACGCCAGCCGCCCGCCAGCGCCTGCCCGGCCCGCTGGGGGTGGCGCAGGAGGTTGCGGCCCTGGCCCGGACAGTTGACGCGGTGGTGGGGCAATTCCAGCCGGACATATTGCACGCCCATTCGCCAGTGCTGACCGCATTGGCGGCGCAGCGCGTTGCCCGGCGACGGCAATTGCCACTGATTTATGAAATTCGGGCATTTTGGGAAGATGCTGCGGTTGGCAATGGCACTGGCCGCCAGGGCGATGCCCGCTACCGCGCCACCCGCTGGCTGGAAACCCGTGCCGCCATGGCCGCCAATGCGGTGGCGGTCATCTGTGACGGTCTGCGCGCCGACCTGATTGCGCGGGGGGTTGCCGCAGACAAGATCATCGTCTCACCCAACGGCGTTGACCTGACCCTGTTTGGCACACCGCCGCCGCCGGATCCGGCGCTGGCCGCTGATTTGGGGCTGGCCGGCGCGGATGTGATCGGCTTTATCGGCAGCCTTTATGATTATGAGGGCATTGACGGGCTGATTGCCGCGATGCCCGCGCTGGTCGCGGCGGCCCCGCGCGCCCATTTGCTGCTGGTGGGGGGCGGGCCGATGGCCAACGCCCTGCGCGCCGCCGCCGCCGCCAGCCCGGTGGCCGGGCGCATCCATTTTGTCGGGCGGGTGCCGCATGATCAGGTCGAACGCTATTATGCCCTGATGGACATCATGGCCTATCCCCGCAAGGCCATGCGGCTGACCGAACTGGTCACGCCGCTCAAGCCGTTGGAGGCGATGGCCCAGGGCAAGTTGGTGGCGGCGTCCAATGTCGGGGGCCACCGCGAGTTGATTGCCGATGGTGTCACCGGCACGCTGTTCCCGCCGGACGATCCAGCGGCGCTGGCCGCTGCGCTGGCCGCCATGCTGAACAACCGCAGCGGCTGGGCCGCGCGCCGGGCGACCGCGCGCCAATATGTGGAAACGGAACGTAACTGGTCGTCAAACATTTTGCGTTATCAGCCGGTTTACGAGAAATTGTTGCCGGTGCCCCCCGCGCTGGCGCAGTAGACAATGAAAGGCCAATCCCGGCGGCAGCGCGCCGCCGGGGGCAGGGTTGGGAACATGACAAAGAGCACCACAACGGCGAGGCCGCGGCCCAAACGCAATTTCGTTCAGCGCGTGTGGCGTGGTCTCAAGCCAGCAATGCCGGTGACATTGGGCGCGGGCGCGCTGGCGGCGCTGTTTGCGGCGGCCACCCCCACCGAATGGATCGCGGCGGCGGGCTGGCATCTGTATCTGGATCAACTCAGCCCCTTGTTTGCAGCGCCGGTGGGCAATGGCGGCAGGGCGGCATTTGCGGTGCTGGTCGGCGGGCTGGTCGCGGTTGTTGCGTTGATTGCCGGGCTGTTGCTGTTGCCGCGTGAGGCGAAGGGCAATCAGGTGATGACAGAGCGGGTGGCGGGCCGGGCCAAGCGGGCCGTGCACCGCGCCGACGATGATGCCGCACTGGATCCTGCTGACCGCATGCCGGCGCTGCGCCGGGCCGATGCCCATCCCGATGCCCCGCCCCGTGCGCCCATCCGGGCGGCGGTCGATTTGCCGGTTGGCGGGCTGGATGGTGCCGCGTTCGAGCCCGATGTGCTGCACCTTGATGCAGTCGCGGCTGAACCCGCCGCTGAAATGCCACTGGCCGGTGCCAGCGAGGCCGATGCGCCGCTGGACCTCGGCAGTTTCGCCGAGCCGCTGCCCAGCGAGACAGCGCCGCCGCCGGTGGTTGACGACTCGCTGGCCGGGCTGGTCGCGCGGTTCGAGGCCGGGCTGGCGCGCCGCCGGGCCAATCAGGTGGACGCGGCCAGCGACGGTGCCGCAATCCAGACCGGCGCGCCGCCAGTTGCCGATCTGGCGCTGGAGGCGGCGCTCAACACGCTGCACCGCATGACCGCCCGCCATGCTGGCACGGCGGCCTGAAGCGATTTCGAGTCAGATGGCATCATCTGACGGCTCCAAAAATCGCGGCAACGCGGGGGCGTTCTAATCCACCGCAACGGTCAGGCACTCGACGCGAATCACCGCCTCGCCTTGCGTGTCCGGTGCGGTGACGGCGATATCGGCCACCAATTGCCCGGCAATCGCCCACTCTGCCGCGCCAAATTGGCGGTGCAATTCAGCGGCCAGCGCGGCGGGGTCGGCGGTTGCTGCCGCCTGAAGCTCGAACCAGTGGCGCGCGCCGTTAAAGCTGGCGCTGGCCCAACTGCGCGCACCGCTGGCCATCATTGGCATCGGGGCCAGCCGTGCCGCCAGCAAGCGGCCAAGGCGGCGGTGACAGGCGGTGTCGCCGCAATCGGGCAGGGGGGGGTGAATCATTGGTCATGCTCCATGGCTGCAAATATGTTCATGAAATGTTCTAGTTTTTTTTCGAGCCGCGACCCCACTTGCCGGCCCCGCCGCAGGTCGCTGACCAAGCGGGGGTCGCCCGCCGCCCGCCGCCCGAACAGGCTGGGCGGCATCGCGGTCGCGGCCAAAAAGCGGTTGATCCGGGTCAGCAGCGAGGGGGTGACGGGCAACGGCATGGACGGGCCTTTCCAGCAGGGTTGAAGCCATTGGGCAGCAAGTGATTCGAAATAGGATAAATCCTATCTGCAACGCAATTTCCTACTTGTCTAGGAAAAATCCTGCGCTATAGCCGTTGGTGTGACTATGACCGCCGCCACCGATCCTGCGGATGAAACGCCGCGCGCTGTGCTGGACCGGCTGATCCGCGCCCGGGGGCTGGACTATAGCCGGGTGTCGCGGCTGCTGGGCCGCAATCCGGCTTATATTCAGCAATATGTCAAACGCGGCACCCCGCGACAGCTTGCTGAACAGGACCGGATGCGGTTGGCCCAATTGCTTGGCGTGGGCCAGGACGTGCTGGGCGGGCCACAGGCTGCTCCGGCGACCATCCCGCCTGTCCCCGGCCTTGCCGGAGCCTCGCCGCCGCTGGTCATCGTGCCGCAATTGGCAGTGGGCGCGTCGGCCGGGATCGGTGCGCATATTGATGGCGAGCCAGCGGTTGCGGGATTCGCCTTTGACGCGCGCTGGTTGCGGCGGCTGGGCGCCGGGGTGCGCGGTCTGTCGATGATATCGGTCAGCGGCGATTCCATGGCCCCGGCGCTGAACGATGGCGACGATATATTGGTCGATGGCCAGGATGTGCTCGCCCGGCTGCGCGACGGCATTTACGTCCTGCGGATGGACGACCAGTTGATGGTCAAGCGGGTGGCCCGCACCCCCGTGGCCGGGGTGGTCGCCGTCACCAGCGACAATCCGCAATATCCCCGCTGGCCCGCGCTGCCGCTGGCCGAGGTGCAGTTGATTGGCCGAGTGGTGTGGTCGGGCCGCCGGATCAGCTAGCGCGGACGGTGGGCGCTGCTGCCTCTGCCTCGGCAAACACGATCGCCTCGGGCGCGGCGATGACCCGGTCGCGCCCCTCGGCCTTGGCGCGGTACAGCGCCATATCGGCGCGGCGCAGCATTTCGCGCAGGCTTTCGCCGTCGCGCCGCTGCGCCAGCCCGATGCTGGCGCTCAGCGTCAGCGGGTCGACCAGTTCGCTCAATTTGGCAATGGCCGCCCGGGTAACCAGCGCCAGCGATGCGGCCAGCGGACCATTGCCGCGCGGCACCAGCACCGAAAACTCCTCGCCGCCGACCCGCAGCACCACCGCCAAATCGCCCAACTGGCGCTGCAGCGTTTGGCCAACCGCCGCCAGCACCGCATCGCCGGCGGCATGGCCCTGGCTGTCATTCACCCGCTTGAAATGGTCAAGATCGACCATCAGCGCGGCATCATAACGGGCGGTGCCCAAATGGTCGGCGCCAATCGCATCGTCCAGGGCCCGGCGGTTGCCCACCCCGGTCAGCGGGTCGGTGCGGGTTTCGCGGTGGTGCCGGTTAATCAAATCCATCCCGATCGCGATGAACAGCACCAGCGCAATCGCCAGCCCAGCCAGCATATTGCCCAGATACAGCGCCAACATGGTGGTATCCCCCACCCATGCGGTGGAATTGGCCAATGAAACCGGCCAGATGATCGCCGACAACCCGCGCCAGCCATAGAGCGCTGCGCCGAGGCACAGCGTGCCCGTGGCCAGCCGCTCAATCCCGCCCAGCCGGGGCAGGCCCACCAACTGTACCGCGCCGGTCAGCACAATCCCCGCCGTGAACACATTGGACAATTGGTTGCGCAGCGCGTGATCGGGCACGACCAGAAATGCATGGCAATGCACCACCACGGCGCCCGCCCACATCAGGGCCAGCGCCCGCCACGGCAATGTCCGGTCCCGGCGGACCAGAAATGCCTGGGTCAGCATCGCCAGCGCGGCCCATTGCATCGGCACGCACACCACCGCCACGGGCACCGCAAATTCCCCGCGCGCCAAATCGATGATCGTGGTCAACGACGACAGGGCATAGCCGCCCGCCGCCCAGCCCGCACTGGCCGCCAATGGCTCGCGCCACCAAATGACGGCGAATGCCATGGCAAGCAGGGCGCAACCTGCTGGCAATATCCAGAAAAAGGCATAAAGCTCGCTCACCCGGGGACAGTATCGCGCCCGGGTCAACAGCGGGTTAATCCGGTGTCCGCAGCCTTGCTATCCCATCAACGGGCGCTAAACGCTCGGCCATGGCAGTTTCTCAATCCCCTGCGCGCGGCGGCAAGGCCGCTGACCCAACCATGCTCCGCCGCCTCTATGGCCGGGCCAAGGGCAAGCCGCTGCGGGCGGGGCAGGCCGCCTTGGTGACGGATGTGCTGCCCCGGTTGGCGGTCCCAGCGGCGGGGGAGGTGACAGCCATCAGCCTGTTCGGCAGCGACCGTCCCCTGCATTTTGAAATCGGCTTTGGCAGCGGCGAGCATCTGGCGGCGCGGGCCGATCTGCTCCCTGACCATGGCTTTATCGGGGCCGAACCATTTTTGAACGGGGTGGCGGCGGCGCTCGTTCATATCAGCGGCGGGGCAAGCCCGCCGCGTTTTGACTCTGCCGGCGGGGCAGGCCCGCCGTTGGGCAACGTCCGCCTGCACCATGGCGATGCGCTGGATGTGCTGGCGCGCATTCCCGACGGCGCGCTCAGCTTTGCCTATCTGCTTCACCCCGATCCGTGGCCCAAGGCGCGCCATGCCAAGCGGCGAATGATGAACGACGGGCCGGTGGATCTGATCGCGGCAAAATTGCGCCCCGGCGGTGAATTTCGCTTCGGCACCGACCACCCGGTCTATGTCGCCCACGCGCTGATGGTGATGCAGCGCCACCGCCACCAATTCAATTGGCTGGCAACCACCGCCGCCGACTTTCAAACCCGCCCCGGCGGCTGGAGCGAAACCCGTTACGAAGCCAAGGCCCGCGCCAGCGGCCATGAGGTGTGGTACTTCCGCTACCAGCGGCGGTAACCAGCAGCAAATCGAAATGTCCCTCCGGGTGGCACCATCCGACGGCGGGAAAATCACCGCAATTCAGCAAGTGGGCGCGTGTCTTGATCTGATTGGCCCTTATCACCGGCGCGATCACAGCGGCGTCAGCGTCACCGCCAAATTGATTTTCACCGTCCGCCCGACGATACCAGAAAATGCGGTCATGCCAAAAGCGGTCCGGTCGATGCTGGTCACCCCGCTCAGCGCCAGCGGCGCGCCCGGCGCGCTGGTCAGTGGCGGCGATTTGAAGGTGATGGCCAATGTGGCGGGGCGGGTGACGCCGCGCGCGGTCAACTGCCCCTCAATCTTCCCGGCGGTGGCCGAGGTCATCGCCAGGCTGCTCCCTTGAAACCGCACCGCGGGATGATTGGTGACGTCGAAAAATCGCTCCCCCTTCAGCCGCCGGGTGGTCAGATCGTCGCTGGCGGCCAATTTGGTCGCATCAATCCGCACGTCGATGGCGATGCGGTCGAGCCGCTGTGGCGCCAATCGCGCGGTTCCGCTGACCGCCGGGAAATTGGCGGTCCGCTGGCCCAGCCCCAAAAACCGCACCCGCGCCTGCAGCGAACTGGCACCAGGGTCAATGCGATAGGCGCGCTGGAGGGCGGAGCCACCATCCGCAACATCGGCCGGCGCGGGCGCACCGAGCCAGGCCAGCGCGGCCAGCAACATCATGGCGCGGGCGCCGGGGCCAGCATATCGGGCGACCAATATACCCCTGCGCCCGGCCCCAATGGCAGATCCAGCGCGACCCAGCCCATCAGCAAGATTACCCCGCTGACCAGCAGGCCAATGCTGAACGGCATCATCGTTGCGGCCAGGCTGCCCAGCCCGAAACTGGGCTGCCACCGCTGGCAAAATACCAGGATCAGCGGGAAATAGACCATCAGCGGGGTGATGATATTGGTCGCGCCATCGCCCACCCGATAGGCGGCAGTGGCGGTTTCCGCGCTGATCCCCAGCAGCATCAGCATCGGCACCAGCACCGGGGCCATCAGCGCCCATTTCGCGCTGGCCGAGCCCACGATCAGGTTGAGCGCGGCCGAGAAAATCACGATTGCCCCCAGCAGCACCGGCGCTGGCAGATTGGCGGCCCGGAGCGCATCAGCGCCATGCACCGCCGAAATCAGCCCCAGATTCGACCAACCAAACATGGCGACAAAATGGGCCGCCGCAAAGGCCAGCACCAGATAATAGGCCAGATCGCCCATCGCATCGGCCATCATCTTCACCAGGTCGCGGTGGCCCGATATGGTGCCGACCGCGCGTCCATAGGCCCAGCCCGCCAGCAGAAACAGCACGAAAAACCCGGCGACCAGCGATTGGAACAGCGGGGTATATTGCGCCATGCCGACGGCGGCCTCGTCGATCAGCGGCGTGCCCGGTCCGACCGAAAACCATGTCCACAGCCCCGCCACCGCCAATATGGCCAAGCCCGCATCGCGCAGCCCCTTGCGCTCGTTCGGGGTCAATGGCCGGTCCACTTCCCCCGCGCTGGCGGCCATCGTGCTGCCCGCCTCCACCTGCCATGGCCCGAGGCGCGGCTCGATCATGCGGTCGGTGACATACCAGATCACCGGCAAATACCAGACCAGCAACCCCGCCATGAAGTACCAATTGCCGACAATGTTCATGGTCCAGCCAGTGAACACGGTGCCGACCGCCGCCTCGGTAATGCCGAACAACAGTGCATCGAGCTGGCCGGGGAACAGATTGGCTGAAAATCCGCCGGACACCCCGGCAAATGCGGCGGCAATGCCCGCAATCGGGTGGCGGCCCGCCGCGTGGTAAATTACCCCGGCCAGCGGGATGAGGACGACATAGGCCGCATCCGCCGCCAAATTGCCCATCATGGCAATCAGCGCGACCAGCGG
Organism: Sphingopyxis sp.; assembly: GCA_036846445.1. Lineage (GTDB taxonomy): Bacteria > Pseudomonadota > Alphaproteobacteria > Sphingomonadales > Sphingomonadaceae > Sphingopyxis. The sequence goes on from DAIUBZ010000025.1 coordinate 11,216, forward strand.
GGTCAGGAAAAAGGGGTTGGCGCCGCGCAGCCCGGCCCGCATCGCCGTGCCGAACAGGCCCGACCGTTCCGCCACCCCCGCGCCCAGCATCACCACCAGCACATAGCCCAGCGGGTGAAAATGGGTGAAGGTTTTGGGCATCTCGACCCACAATCTGGCGATATTTTCCGCGCTCAGCAGGCTGGCCGCTGCAATCACCTTTTTGGCACCGGTCGCCTCGTCCAGCTCGGTCGGGTGGACCGCTGACCAGCCCAGCAGGCTGGCGATCACTGACAGGCCAATCAGGCCAACAATCAGCCAGAAAAACAGCACCACCGGATCGGGCAGCCGGTTGCCCGCCCGCTCAATCCAACCCAAAAAGCCGCTGGCGCGTTCGGCATTCGGCGGGGTGGCGGCGGAACTGGTCATCGGGCGGGGTCCTTGTCGGCGGGTGGCGGGGTGCCGTCGGGCGGGGGTGGTCCGGTGCCTTTATGTTGCGGGCACCGGCCCGGTGTCAATCACCCAGCCGACCGGAGCGCCCGGCCCCAGCGGTAAATCGGCCGCGACCCAGACCATCAGCAGCGCCGTGCCGCCCGCCAGCAGCGCCGCCGCATAGGGCAGCATGGCCGCGACCAGGCTGCCCAAGCCAAAATCGGGCAGCCATTTTTGGCAAAACACCAGGATCAGCGGAAATGTCGGCGTCAGCGGAGTGATGATATTGGTCGCACCGTCGCCAATCCGATAGGTGGCGGTCGCAGTTTCCGGGCTAAGCCCCAGCAACATCAGCATCGGCACGAGCACCGGGGCCAGCACCGCCCATTTTGCACTGGCTGACCCGATCAACAGATTCAGCAGCGCCGCCATGATGACGATCAGCGGGAGCAACAGCAGCGGCGGCACCGCGAGGGATTTGAGCCACGTCGCCCCCGCCACCGCCGCAATCAGCCCCAGATTTGACCAGTTGAACATCGCCACAAAATGGGCCGCCGCAAACGCCAGCACCAGATAATAGCGTAGATCGTGCATCGCGCCCGCCATCATCGCCACAATATCGCGGTGGGTGGTGATCGCGCCGGTCGCCCGGCCAAAGGCCCAGCCGGTGGCCAGAAACAACAGGAAAAACCCGCCAATCAGCGACCGGAACACCGGCGCGGACTGGGCGGCTGGGCCCGCCGCCTCGTCGATCAGCGGCGTGCCCGGTCCATAAATCATCGCGGCCCATAACATCACCACCGCCAGCGCCGCCACCAGCGCGTGGCGCAGCCCGCGCCGCTGGTCCGCGCTGAGCGGGGCGGCCTGTGCCGCTGGGCGCGCAGCCGGTTCGCCGTCACCGGCCATGCCCAGCCACGGGCCGAGCCGAGGTTCAACCAGCCGGTCGGTCACCGCCCAGATGATCGGCAGATAGATCAGCAGCAATGCCATCGAAAAATACCAGTTGCCGGCAATGTTGATCGGCCAGGCCACCCCCACGGTGGCGGCGGCGGCCTCGGTAATGCCGAACAGCAGCACATCGGGCTGTCCCGGCATGGCGCTGGCGGCAAAGCCGCCGGTAATTCCGGCAAATGCCGCCGCCATCCCCGCAATCGGGTGGCGGCCCGCTGCGTGAAACACCACCCCGGCGAGTGGCACCAGGATGACATAGGCGGTATCGTCGATCAGCATCGACATCAGCACGATCACCGGGGTCAGCACCCCCGGGCTGGCCCCGGCCAGCGCGCCGCGCACCATCGCGGCAAACAGGCCTGACCTTTCCGCAACCCCCGCGCCCAGCATGACCACCAGCACCAGGCCAAGCGGGGCAAAGCCGGTAAAAGTTTCGGGCATCTCGGTCACCAGCCGCGCGATATTCTCGGCGCTGAGCAAGCTGGTCGCGGTCACGACCCGGTTGACCCCGGTGGCCGGGTCCAGTTCAATCGGGTGAACCGCCGACCAGCCCGCCGCCGCCGCGAGCGCCGACACCATGGCCAGACCGCCAATCAACCACATGAATAAAATGACGGGATCTGGCAGCCGGTTGCCCGCGTGCTCAATCCAGCCCAGCGCGCCGCCGGGCGGTGTCATCGCGTGGGCGGGCGGTGTGCTGGATGGGCTGGGCATCTGAGTGGCTCTCGATCCGCAGGGTGCGAGCGACTTTGCTCTTGGGCCGCTTCGGGACAGTGGCTAAGAGGCGGGGGATGGCCAAGCTTTATTTTTACTACGCCGCGATGAATGCGGGCAAATCCACCACCCTGCTGCAGGCCGAGTTCAACTATCGCGAGCGGGGCATGGCGACGATGGTGTGGACGGCGG
>DAIUBZ010000026.1:0-13307 GCA_036846445.1 Sphingopyxis sp.
TGTCCCACCGGCCGCGCTGTTGCCGGGCGGCGATGCCCGCCATCAACCGCCCGGCGTCATCGCCCCAGCCGGGGCGGCCCAGCACCGCGTCCAGCAATTTGATCGCCATTTCATCGCCGCTGACCATCATCCACCACGGCGCCCGCGCGGCGTCGGTCAGGTCCAGCCGCGTGCCCTCCACCACAATCCGGCGGCGCAACTCCGCCTCGGCGGCGGCGCGCAGCGCGGGGGCATTGGCCAGTGCCGGGACCAGATCGACCGTGGTCAGCCAATCAGCCAGGGTGCTGGTCGGCAAAGCGGCAGGCGCGGCGGTGATGGCGGCGATATTGGCGACATGGGCCGGGGTCGCCGCCCCCTGCCGCGCCAATGCGGCAAGCGCGGCCATCCGCACCAGATTGCTGTCGCTTGGTCCCGGCAGCGCGCGGGCCAGCCGGCCATCGACCACCGCGCCCAGCGCCGCGATCATCCGGCTGCGCGGCTCGGCGGGCAGGGGATAGTCGGCGGCGGCGGCCACCGCCAGCACATAAGCGGTCAGCTCTGGCGAGCCCTCGGCCCCGGCGCCGGGAAAATAGTTGAGCAGGCCGTCGCTGGCCAAATAGGTCGGCAGGCTGGCCATCAGCGCGTCCCACCGCGCCCGGTCCGCCAGCCCGATCGCTTGGCTGGCCTGTTGTTCGAAACAGCCATAGGGATAATCGGCCAGCCACGCCCGCACCCCGGCCAGCGGCGGGGCCGGGCTGGCGGTCAGGCGAATGTCGACCGTGCTGCCCGGCAAGGCCCCGGCGGGCGGGGCCAGCCGCAGGGCCGTGTCCGGGCCGACCTGAAACAGGCTGGCCGCCCATGTCTCCATCGGCACGGCGGGGGCGATGGTCTGGGTGAATTCCAGCCGGTCGCGGGCGCGGCCATCGGCGCTGGCCGCCGCGATGGTCCAGGTGATGGCGGGGACACCCGGCGGCGCGGTGATCGCCCAGCTGATCGGCGCGGCCCCGCCCGGCTTGATCGTGACGGTCAGCGGCGGCGCGGTCGCCACGGCGGGCATCAGCCTGGGGGTGGCGGTCACGGTCATTGGCGCGTCGGTGCCGTTGCGCAGGGTGAAGCGAGCGTCATAGCGGTCGCCGGAACGCACCAGTTCCGGCAGGCTGGCAAAGACCGCCAGATCCTGCACCGTGCGCACGCTGACCTCGCCGGTGCCAAAGCGCCCGGCCCCGGCGGTGGCGACCGCAACCATGCGAAATGCCGACAAATTGTCGCTCAGCGGCACGGCGATGCGGGCGCGGCCGGCAGCGTCCAGCGGCACCCGCCCGCGCCACAGCAGCACGGCACGAAAATCGGTGCGGGTCAGCCCCGACAAGTCGCCGCCACCGCCGCCGCCCGCCGCCAGCGCCTTGCGGCCATAATGGCGCTTGCCCACCACCTGCATCTGGCCGGTGGCGGTGATGACGTCCAGCGTGCGCTGGCCCATCATCGCCTCCAGCACGTCCCAACTGGGGTTGGGGGCCAGCGCCAACAGCGCCTCATCCACCGCCACAAAGGCGATTTCGGCGTCCGGCGGCGGCTGGCCGCCCGGCGCGGTGACCGCCACCTGAAGCTGGGCGGTTTCGCGCACCGCATAGCTGGCCTTGTCAGGCGTCAGCTTGACCGCCAGCGCGCTGCCCTCGCGCCCCACCTTGACCCGGGTGATGCCCAGCCGATAGGCGGGCTTGGCCAGATCGACCAGCGCGGTTGGCGGGCCAGCGCCGCCATCGACCCGAAAGCCCAGCGCGCGTTTCAACCGCGTGAACCAGCCTTCGGTGCCGCTGACCCGCCCGCGCACCGCCATCACCGAAATATAGACCTCTGGCGCATAAGCGGCGGGCAATTTCACCGCCACCACCGGGTCGCGGCCCGACAATTGGGTGACAAAGCTGGACAATATCCCCTCGCGCTCCACCGTCACCAGCGCCGTGGCCTCGCGGAACGGCATCCGCACCTGCACCCGCGCGGTGGCCCCGGCGGCATAGCTGGGCGCTTCGGCGATGACGTCCATCCGGTCGCCATTGTCGCCGCCAAACCATTGCTCGTCCGCCCCCGCCAGCCACAGGCTGTGGACGCTGCGGGCGACATGGCCGCTGGCATCGCGGGTGGTGGCAACGGCGATCACCTCGCCCGACACGCCGGGCGCCATGGCGCAGGCCGCCAGGCCCTTGGCATCGGTGCGGGCGGAACAGCGCGCGCTCAGCGCCTTGGTCTCCACCTGGTTGTCATAGGCGTAAAAGCCGCCGATCAGCCGCCGCCGCGCGGTCAGGATGGTGCGCTGGAACAATTCCACCTGCACCCGCTGGCCCGCCACCGGCTTGCCCGCCAAATCCAGCGCCACCAGTTTCAGCCGGACATCGTCGCCGCGCATGATCCAGCCATCGCTTTTCACCCCCAGTTGCACCGCGGCGGGAAACAGCCGCACCGCGCGCCGGGCGGTCAAAATCTCGCCATTGGCATCGGGATAGTCCATCTCGGCCAGCATGATCGCGGCCTCGTCAATCGGCGTGTCGACCATGATCCGGGTGGCGGCGGTGCCGTCTTCGCCCAGGCTGAGCGGCGCGGCGCGGGCCAGCGGCAATGGCGTGGGCGGCTCGTCCCCGGCATCGTCGAGCGGCGCGGTGCCCGCGCGCACCGCGCGCCCGCCAAAACTCCACCCGGCATAGCCATCGGGCGCGTCATATGCGGGCTGAAAACTGGTCCGCACCGTCACCGCCAGCCCCGGGGCCGGGCCGCCCGCCAAATAGCCCGCAAACAGGTTCAGCGCCACGCTGGCCGGGCGCACCGGCGGCGTGGGTGGCCCGGTGATCCGCGCGGTCATGGTCGGCAGGCGATATTCATCGACGCGCACCGACTGGTCGGACCAGATCGTCTCCGGCTCGCCCTTTGCGCCGGGCAGGATGAAGCTGAGGTCATAATCGCCCTGCGGCGCGGCGCGGGGCACGTCCCACCCGCTGGTGCCGATGCCGCTGGCGTCGGTGGCAAAGGGCAGGTCGAACTGGGTGTCCGACCCCCGGTGCGCCAGGCGCAGCGTGCCGCGCATCGCCGGGCTGATCGCAAAGCCGGTGCCAACGGCGCGCCGGGCGATATGTTTCATCTCGACCCGCTCGCCCGCCTTGACCAGCGCGCGGTCAAAAATCGTGTGCAGGATCGGCTGGCGCTCCGACCAGCCGAACGGCAGGTCGAAGTCGGTGGGGCGGATGCCCTCGCTCCAATCGGTGAGGGTGAAGCTGTAATCATCGCCCAGCCGCGCCGAGACCATCAGCGGGCGATCCTCGGCACTCGCCGCCGCGCCGCCATCCTCGCAATAGCTATAGGTGGCGGGCGGCGGCAGCGCGGCGGTCACCACCAGCCGCCCGCTGGCATCGCTGCGCCCCCGGGCCAGTTCGCGCCCGGTGCAGCCGTCATTCACCCGCACGTCCGCCCCGGCCACCGGCTGGCCGCTGTCGAGCGCGGTCAGCCACACCAGCGCATTTTCGCGGCCCCATTTGAAATGCACGCTGATGTTGGTTACCAGCGCGGCGGCGGCGACATAGCGGGTGGCGGGCCGGCCCAGCAGTGCCGCGCCCAGCGCCGGGCTTTCCAGCTCGACAATGTGCAGGCCCTTGGTGGCCAGCGGAATGCCCACCACCTCAAAATCCTTGCCCTTGCCGGGCAATTCCAGCGTCAGCGCCTGCGCCGCGCCGCCGGGGCTGGCCCCGGCAAAAATCGACGCGGCCCCCTGATAATTGACTTGCCGCTTGCCGCCGCGCCCGTCGGCTTCCTCGCGCATGTCATAATCGTCGGCGCGGTCCACCCGGCGCAGCCAGTCGAGCACCGCGGCGTCATCGTCCGCCACCTGCGCGGCGCGCCCGGTGACGGCGGCGCGGCGGCCAACCAGCGCCGGCTCGACCGCCCGCACCGTGACCGGCAACACGCCGCCCTCCGCCGCCTCGACAATCCCGAACGGCGCGGCGAATTTCACCAGCGGCGGCGCCGGGTCAATCGCCACCTGCACCGGCCAATTGCCCGCCCCATCCAGCGCCCGCCCGCTCTGGTCGGTGAGGTCAGCGGGCAGGATCGCGCTGGCCATGCCAATGTCGGCAAATGGCCCGGCAAAGCGCACCCGGGTCAGATGGGCGTCATTGTCGCCATCATCATCCGCCGCGACCGTCTGGCCATTCGCCAGCCGCAGCGATGCCGCCAGCGCCACCCGGCGCTCCACCGGGGCGGTAAAGCGGATGAAAATGGGGCTGATCGGGCTGCACCCGGCCTTGGGGTTCACCCGGCTGCACGTCAGGCTGGCGGCAAAGGCGGGGCGGACCCGATAATCAAAGCGCTGGTCCCGGCCCACGGTGCGCGCGGGGGCATCCAATTGCGCGATGCGGCTGTCCCAGATCAGCGCCATGTCGCGGCCCGGCGGCAGCGGGCGGCGGCATTTGACGGCGGTGATGCGGCTGAGCCACGATGCCCGGTCGGCCCCGGGCGGCGGCATGGCGGCGGCCTGTCCGGCATTGGCCAGAAAATCCTGTCGCTGCCAGCTTGCCGGTGACAGGCCCGCCAAAATGGACTCCGCCACCCGTGCTGGCTGAACGTCCAGCGGGATTTTTTCGCCAATCCCGTCCACCGCACAATAGCCGTGGGCGGCGATGCTGGCCGGATCGGCGGCGACATTGGTGGCGACCAGAAAAATCTGGTCCTCCTCAACCCCGTCGCCGCCATCGCCCGCCATCACCGTGCGCGCCGCCGGGCCGCCGGTGTCGATGGCGAAATTGCGGTTGCCGCCCACCAGCGCGCCGTCCAGCGTGCGCAAATTGTCGGCCAGCGTGACCGAGCAGGCGATACCGCCGGGCAGGGCGGCGGCAAATTCCAGCACAAAGCTACGGTCATCCACCCAGCGCGCGGTGGCGGCGGCGGGGCAATCATGGCGGGCGGGGGCAGGCGCGCGCGGATCGCCCAGCGGCACCATGGCGGCAGAAAAGCGCAGGGTGAAGCGGTCGATGCCGCCGGCATCGCTGGCCGCGCCGCCAGTGCCGGGCACCGCCAAAATCACCTGTGGCACCGTGTCGCCGCTGGCCGCCGCCAACAGCAGCGCGAGTGGGGCGAGCCACAGCCGCCGCCAGCCGGTCCGAGCCGGGGCTGCCCCGCGCTGATTTTGGCTTGGCCGCGTCATCTGGGCATCCCCTTCCCGGCGCAATTGGTGCGCCGTTTTTCCGCCTTTGTCCAGCGGTCAGCGGCGGCTGAGCATCGGCCCCAGCGGCCCGCCGCCCAAGATGTGGATGTGCAGATGCGGCACCTCCTGCCCGCCATGGCCGCCGATATTGGCGATCAGGCGATAGCCGGGCGCGGGCAGGCCAGCGGCGCGGGCGGCCAGCCCGACGGCGCGGGTGAAACCGGCGATTTCGGCATCGCTGGCCCGGGCGGAAAAATCGTCGAAGCTGACATAAGCGCCGGTGGGGATCACCAGCAAATGCACCGGGGCCTGGGGGTGGATGTCGGGAAACACCCACGCCCATTCATCGGCATAGAGGGTATCGCACGGCAGTTCACCGCGCAGGATGCGGGCAAAGATATTGCCGTCGTCATAGGGCAGGGCCGGGTCAATCGGCATCACTGGGTTCTCCATCCGCGCGGCGCGCCGCCTTTTCCGCCAGCCCCGACACCCCGGCCCGGCGGTCCAGTTCGGTGCCAATCGCGGCCCAGCCCAGCCCGCGCCGGGCCAATAATATGGTCAGGTGAAACACCAGATCCGCCGCCTCTGCCACCAGCGCGGCATCATCGCCGTCCAGCGCGGCGATCACCACCTCCAGCGCCTCCTCGCCCACCTTGCGGGCGATGGCGGCATCGCCCTTGGCGGCCAGGCTGGCGACATAGGATGGCGCCGCATCGCCCGCCGCCAGCCGCGCCGCAATCACTGCCTCCAGCCGGGACAGCGCCGCCGGGTCCGCCATGATCTTGCTCCTTTGCGCTGGACAGGCCGGGGCCAGCCGGGCCAGATGCTGCCATGGCACAGGTGAAACTCCACCCGCAATGGCTGGCGCGCATCGGCGCGGAATTTGACCAGCCCTATATGGCGGCGCTGAAGGCATTTCTGGCCGAACGCCGGGCGGCGGGCGAGGTGGTCTATCCCGCGCCGCGCCACTGGTTTGCGGCATTGGACGCCGCGCCCCCTGCTCTGGTGCGCGTCGTGATTGTCGGACAGGACCCCTATCACGGGCCGGGGCAGGCGCATGGGCTGGCCTTTTCGGTGCCGCCGGGGGTGGCAGTGCCGCCCAGTCTGGCGAATATTCAAGCGGAGTGTCAGGCCGATCTGGGCATCGCCCCACCCGGCCACGGCGATTTGCGCGGCTGGGCGGCGCAGGGGGTGCTGCTGCTGAATACGGTGCTGACGGTGGCGGCGGGCCAGCCGGGGTCGCACAGCGGGCAGGGGTGGGAACAATTTACCGACGCGGTGATTGCCGCCATCGCCGCTGGCCCTGAACCTTGCGTGTTCATGCTGTGGGGCAAGCCCGCCGAGCGCAAGGCGGCGGCCATTGTCGCGGCGGCGGCGCGCGGGGGCGGCGCGCCGCATCTGGTGCTCACCGCGCCGCACCCGTCGCCGCTCGCCGCCTATCGCGGTTTTTTCGGCTGCCGCCATTTCAGCCGCGCCAATGAATTTTTGACCGCTGCCGGACGCGGGGCGGTGGATTGGCGGACATGAGCGATTTGGCGCCGGATCGCAGCGCGCTCGAACTCCCCCGCGTTGCCGCGATTTCCCGGCTGTCAGATGATGTGATCTGACTGGCAATCGCTCTAAAACGGCTTGACCGCACCCAAAAAACAAATGCCCGATATGGTGATCCAGTAAATATATGCGGCATAGCGGGCCATGCCGATCTCGCGCTCCAGCGCGGCTTGCTCCGCCGGGTTCGGCCCTTTCGCCAGCTCCCGGAACCGGGTGGTCCAGCGCCGCATCACCACCCGCAGCAACAATCCGATGCACAAGGTGACGCCATAAAGCCCGATTTTGGCGGGATACCAATAGGTGCCAGTATAGACCTCAATCGGCCCACGCCCCGCAAAAGCCAGGGCTGCAATCGCGAAAATCGCCGCAATCAGGCCATAGCGCAACTGCTCCTCCAGAAAGGTCAGGCGGATACCACGGTCGGTTTCCCGGGTGAAAAATGCGCTCCACGTCAGCGCCAGCCATGCCGCAAAAACCAGCCACATCGCGGCCAGTGCCCCCGGCTGGTCAAGCAGCGGGACAAAACCGTATAATTTGCCCATATGCAGGCCCAGCGGGAACAACAGGACAATGCCGGTGCGCGCCAATATGTCGATGCGATAGGCGGTTTCCATATGCCGCCGCCGCTCATCCAGCGACAGCGCACCATTGGTGACATGATAGCTGGTCTGGAACACCCCCCATTCGCCGCCCAGCCAATACACCATGGCCAGGATATGCACCCAGCGCACCACATCCAATTCGGCAATGCTCATCGGTTTGTCCTCCCCCACCCATTGAACCCAGCCGTCAAGTTGTCCGGACAAAGACCGCTTGGCAAGGGAAAAAACTGGCCCTAAGTCTGCCTTCCGCGGCGATTTCCGGGTCGTTGGATGATTCCCTCTGGCGGAAAATCGCGCTAAGCTGGAATAGCGTCATTCAGGAGACCCACTATGGCCCACCGCAGCATTTCCGGGCGGATCGCCTATACGTCGCGCAAGCCCGGGATGGCGGGACAGGCGCGGGGGCATGAGACATTCCTGTTCACCCACCACGGCGACGGGGCGGTGACGCTGCGCGCCCACTGCGAAATTGACGAGCCTGCGCCCAGCGTGATGCGCGATGTGATTTACGCCATGGACGCCGCGCGCCAGCCGCTCGATCTGGCGGTGCGGATCAGCGTGGGCGATGGCTTCATGGGGTCCGGCTGGCTGCGGTTCGATGGCAGCCATATTGAATGCGAAAGCTATGGCCCCACCATTGGCCGCCTGTCACAGCGGGTGGCGGCGCAATTGCCGATTGACGGCTTTGGCACCCACCCGATTGTTGCCGACGGCTTTTTGCTCGGCACCAAGGATTGGGAGCAGGGGCAGCGGCGGACGTTCAATGTCTATCTGCCCTCGCCGGACCACCGCGGTGCCACCCCGCCGATGATCGCCCAGGTGAAGATTGACGCCGAATTTCTGGGCCGCGAGCCGGTGACGGTGGCGGCGGGCACATTTGCCGCGCGCCATTTTCGCTTTATCGACGATGGCAGCAGCGGGATGGCGGGTGAACATCCGGTCTATGACCTGTGGATCACCGACGATGCCGACGCGATTTTCCTCAAAGGCGGGGTCGGCGGCTATATGATGACCTGGTATGAACTGGTCGAATTGACGCGCTGATCCGTCAGGGCGCGGGCGGCACCTGGGCGATGCCATCGGCGCTGAACGGGACCAGATAGCCATTGGCCCCCACCTTGCCGACCATGTCGGGGCGCAGTGCCGCCTCTGGGTAAACGGTCACCACAAAATCCCCCGCGGCGGGATTTTGGCGCAGCGGGATGATCTTGTCCTGATATTCCCGGCTATACCAAAAGGCTTTGGCGTTCGCGAGGCAGGGAAAGCGCACGATCAGCGTGGTGTAACCGGCGGGCGGCGCGCCCTCGAACGTGGCCAGCGGGCGGGGGCTGTTGATATAATAGCCGCCCAGTTGCTGATACAGGCCGCTGTCGGCAATCGCCTTGCCATAGGCCAGCATCCGCGCCCGGTCGTGCGACGGCCCGGCGACCACCATGTAAACCGGCTGATTGTCACAGGCTGGCGGCGGCGGCGGCGCGGGCGTGGCGGCGAGCAGGGCGGCGAGCACAGACATAGGCGGTTCCTCAGGCGGGTTCAGCGGATCAACTGGTTCATTTCAATCAATGTGCCATCGGGGTCAAAGAAATTGCACCCGCGCACCTTGATCGGCGGCGCGCCGTTCCGGCCGGGATATAGCTGGTCCCGGGCGGGCGCGGTCATGGTGACGCCGGGCACGGCGGCGGCCAGCGCGCAGCGGCCATCGACATCATCGGTCTGGGTGATGATGACATGGCTGCCGATGCCCATGCGGGTGGGATAGGGGCCGGGGTCGGGCAATTTCGGGTCGAGCCATTCCATCAGGCCAATCCAGCCGATGAACGGATCATTGCCGTTCAGCAGCACCAGCCGCACCTGCGCCCCCGGCGGCCCGGCGGGCAGGGCGACGCCGCTGGTCGTGACCAGCGTGTCATAATTCACCCGCATCCCCAACACGTCGCGATAGAGTTTCAGGCTGTTTTCCATGTCCCGCACAATCAGGGTGGTGCGGCGAATGTCGGTCGGCAGGCGCTCGGTGGGGCGCTCCACCCCCGGCGACGCCGTGATTGGCGCGGGCGCGGATTGCACATCGCCCGCCGCCGCCGCACCGCAACCGCCCAGCAACAGCGCCGCTGCGCAGATTGCCAATGTTTTCATGTCAATGCCCTCCCCCATCAGCCGCGCTCGGCATAGGCCGCCAGCGGCAATGCTGTGCCGGTCTGCCGCAAAATCGCCCGCCGCCGGAAAAAGCGCATCAGCCCGCTGGCCCCCATCCGCGACGGGCCCAACCCCGATGCGCCAAAACTGGATTTTTCCGCATCCCACACCATTGCGGTCAGGCTGGCGTCATTCACCGACACCGCCCCGGCGTTCAGCCGCCGCGCCACCGCCTCTGCCTCCGCCGGATCGCCGATGACTGCCGCTGACAGGCCAAATTCGCCGCTGTTCGCGGCGTCCACCGCCTGATTGAGCAGGGCATAGACGCTGACCGGGATCACCGGGCCAAAGCTTTCCTCGCGCATCACCGCCATGTCGGGCCGCACATCCAGCAGCACGGTGGGCCGCAGATACAGGCCGCCATCCAGATTCTCGACGGTGCCGCCGGTCATCACCCGCGCACCCTTGCCCACGGCATCGGTTATCTGGGCGGCGACAATGCCGGCCTGTGCGGCCGAGATAAACGGGCCGATGTCGCCGCTGTTGATATCGGGATGGTTCAGCCGCACTGCGCCCGCCGCGCGCACCAGTTCGGCGATGAACGGGCGGGCGATGGCGCGGGCAACATAGACGCGCTCGATCGACTGGCACGCCTGCCCACTGTTCACGATGCTGGCGCGCAGGGTGATGTGCGCCGCCGCCACCGGGTCGGCGCTGGCCAGCACGATCAGCGGATCCTTGCCGCCCAGTTCCAGACTGGCGGGGATGAACGCCGCCGCCGCCGCCGCCGCCACCTTGCGCCCGGTTGCCACCGATCCGGTAAAGGCGACAAAGTCCACCGCCCCCACCAGCGCCGCGCCCGTCGCGCCGTCGCCCGCCACGACCGCCAGCACGGCGGCGATGTCCGGCACGGCGGCAATGGCATCGGCCAGCGGCGCGATGAAGCGGGGGGTGATTTCCGACGGTTTGACCATCGCGGCGCAGCCCGCCGCCAGCGCAGGCACCGCGTCGATCAGCGCCAGCGTCAGCGGAAAATTCCACGGGCTGATGACGCCCACCAGCGGATAGGGGACCAGATCGCCGGAGATGACGATTCCCGGCGTGGCGCTGGCCCGCCCCGCATCGGTGGCGGCGGCGATCAGGTCCGGCGCGGTGCTCGCCCAGCGGCGGATCATGGCGATGCTGGCCTGCACCTCCACCCCCGACACCGCCGCCCGCCCGGTGTCGGTGGTCAGCGCGGCGGTGATGGCATCGCTGCGGGCCGCCAGCGCATCGGCCAGCCGGTCCAGCGCCGCCGCCCGCGCCGCCGCACCCAGCGCCGCCCACGCGGGCTGGGCCGCGCGCAACCGTGCCGCCACGCTGGCCACAGCGGCGCCGTCCAGCGGGGCGATGGCATAATCCAGCGCGCCGGTGCGGGGGTTGCGGACCATCATGCGGGCGGACCCGGCGCTGGTTCCTGCTGCGCCGCCCAATGGTCGACAATCTGACCGCCGGTGGCCGACCACAGCGTATCGCGCCCGGCCAGATCGGCCAGCAAGGCGTCCAGCGCATCGATCCGATAGGGCAGGGCGCTGATATAGGGGGTGAGGTGCAGCGGCAGCATCCGGCCCCCGCCGCTCGCCGCCGCCTCGGCGCTCAGCCAGTCGGCGGCATCGCGGATTTGCCCGGCAAAGCTGGCGGCGCTGTGCTGCTGCGCGGTGATGATCTGGCGGTCGCTCAGTTCATGGTTCAGCGGCAGGTTGATCAGGCCATTCGTCATGAAAAAGGGCAGTTCGTCATTCACCCAGTCGCAGCAATAGGTCAGCCCGGCGGCGCGCAGCAGGTCCACCGTCCGCCAGCTTTGCGAGCGGGCCAGCGACAGCCACCCCGCCGGGCGCGTGCCGGTTGCCGCCGCCAGCCGAGCGAGCGCATCGGCGATCAGCGCCGCCTCGTCCGCTTCGGCCACGCTGCTGTCGATGGCGGCGTTCATGTCGGTGCTGTGGGCAATGAGCTCGTGCCCCGCCGCAATAATCTCGGCGATCAGCGCGGGTTCGCGCTCGGCCACGGCGGCGTTGACGGCAAAGCTGGCGGCCAGGCCAGTGCGGGCAAAGGCGTCGAGCAGCCGATACACCGCCACGCGATTGCCATAGTCGCGGGCGGTGAAGTGGCGGTAATCGGGGAATGCCGTCTGCATATGCCCCGGCGCGCGAAACGGGGCATCATTGGGGGTGAGCGGGAAAAACTCCAGGCTGACGCACAGCCACAGCGCCACCTGCTTGCCGCCGGGCCAGACGACCGGCGGGCGCTGGTGCAGCGCCGACCACGGGTAAAGGCCGTGGTCATAGCCATGGGCGCGGCGCGGATAGGCCAGATATGCGGGATCCAGGCTCATGGCTGCGCCCGCCCCGCTTGCTGTCCGCGCCATGCATCCACAATCTGTCCGGCGGTGGCGATCCACGCCCGGCCATCGGCGGCAATGGTGCGCAGCGCCTCGGCAAATGGGCCGATCCGGTGGGGCTGGCCGATCAGATAGGCGTGCAGCGGAATGCACATCACCATCCCGCCGGGGCCATCGGCGCGCGCGCCCTCCGCCGCCAGCCGCTCAAACTGGCGCACCAGCGTGGCGGCATAGTCGCGCGGGCTCATATTATAGATGAAAAAGCCATAATGGTCGTTGACCTCGAGGCTGTAGGGGATGGACACCAGATTGCCGGTGGCGGTGGTCACTGGTTGCACCTGGTCGTCGTGATACAGATCGCAGGTGTAATCCAGCCCCATGTCGGCGATCAAATCCATCGTGCGCGGCGTGTGGGTCAGCGCCGGGGCCAGCCAGCCGCGAATCGTCTGGCCGGTCGCCTCGCGCACCGTGCGGATGCTGTCGGCAATGATCGCCCGCTCCTGCCCCTCGTCCATGCCATAGGCATAGCGGGTGTTGTAAATGCCGTGGCTGAAAAACTCCCACCCCCGGGCATTGGCGTCGGCCACCACCTCCGGGTGGTGCTGGCACAGCGCCACCGACAGGCTGACCGACCCCGGAAAGCCATATTTGCTCATCACCTCGGCCATGCGCCAGTGCGACACCCGGTTGCTGTGGTCGCGGTGGGCATAGCCCACAACATCGGGGTGAGGCCGCGCCCACGCCCGGCGCTGGGGATGGGGCGGCGGGTCGATTTCATAATATTCCAGATTGGGGGCCACCCACAGCGCCACCGGCTTGCCGCCCGGCCAGCGCACCGGCGCGCGGCTGCGCCACGGGGCTGGGCGATAAAGGCCGGGATCCTTCACCGCGCCGCCAGCCAATCGGCCACCACCTGAACCGGTTCGACATCCGCATATTTCAGTTGCAGGTCGGTCAGATTGGCAAAATGATAGCTTTCATGCTTGTCGGCACAGGTTTCGATGGGAACAATGGTGCGATAGCCGTGGGACAAGGCATCGACCGCCGTCGCCCGGACACAGCCCGAGGTGCTGCCGCCGGTAACCACCACCGTATCCACCCGCTGCGCCACCAGATAGCTGGCCAGCGGGGTTTCGAAAAAGGCCGATGGCATGCGCTTGGTGAAGCTCAGATCGTCGGCGTGCACGTCGCAGCGCGGGTCAAAGGCGTGGCGGTCGCTGTCAACTTTGATATTTTGCAAACTGTCGGGCGTGTTGGTGCGGGTGCCCCACACCCCGGCATCCGCGCCATTTTGCATATAGGCAACGCGCGACCAGATGACCGGCATGCCCCGCGCCCGGGCCAGCGCGCTGATCCGGTTGACATGGGCAATCTGGTCCGGGTCGGTTTCATAGGCGGTGGCGAACAGGTCGGTGCGGGTATAGGCTTGCTGAAAATCCACATTCACCACTGCCAGCCGCGTGCCAAAGCCGAATTTGCG
>DAIUBZ010000027.1:0-3942 GCA_036846445.1 Sphingopyxis sp.
CATCGCCGCCTTTGTTGCCGCTGCCGCCGCCGTGCCCGCCGCCGCCGGGACCATCAGCATGGTCATCACCGGCGATGAAGAAGGCCCGGCGACCCACGGCACCCGGGCGCTGATGGCCCATATGGCCGCCCGCGCCATCGTGCCCGACATGATTTTGGTGGGCGAACCGACATCGGTGCAGCAATTGGGCGATATGGCCAAAATCGGCCGGCGCGGGTCAGTGAATATCTGGATCGAGGTGCCGGGGGTGCAGGGCCATGTCGCCTATCCCCATCTGGCCGACAATCCGATCACCCGGCTGGTGGCGGCGCTGGCGGCGATTCAGGCGGTGGTGCTGGACAGCGGCACCGACTGGTTCCAACCATCGAATATCGAGGTGACGGAATTGACCGCCGCCAACCCCGCCCACAATGTCATCCCGGCCCGGGCCAGCGCCCGCCTGTCGATCCGGTTCAACGATCTGCACCGGGGCGAGGCGCTGACCGAACGCATTCGCGCCATTGTTGCCGACCATGCCCCCGGGGCCAGCGTGCACGGCATTGTGTCGGGCGAGGCATTTTTGTCGCCGCCCGGCCCCTTGGCGGCGCTGGTCAGCGCCGCCATTGCCACCGAAACCGGCATTACCCCCGCATTGTCCACCACCGGCGGCACGTCCGACGCCCGGTTTCTGCACACATTGGCCCCGGTGATCGAATTTGGCCTCAACAATGCCACGATGCACAAATTGGACGAGGCAGCGGCGGTGGACGACATCGCCGCGCTGGCCCGCATTTATGCCCGCATCCTGACCTCAGCCTTCGCCATTCCGGCGTAAGATCACATAAATCGCCCCCGCGCCGCCGTGGCTGGCGTGGGCCGGGCGGGTGGCCGCGACCCGGTCGGCATGGGGTCCGTCCGCCAGCCAGCCGGGCAGCATCGCCCGGATCGCCCCGCGCGGACGGCGGCCATCGGCGGGGTCGGGATGGTGCGGCCCCGGCCGCGCCCGGCCCGCCACCACCAGCAGCACCCGCGCCCCCCGCGCCGCCGCCCGGGCCAGCGCCGCGTCCAGCGCGGCATGGGCGCTGGCCAGCGTATGGCCGTGCAAATCCAGCGCGATATCAGGTTCCACCTGCCCCTTCCTCAGCCGCCGCTCCCAATGGCTGTCGAGGCCGGCCCGGGCCAGATCGGCGGCGGCGCGGCGCGGGCGGGCCCGGGACTGGGGGGCATATGTGGGCGCGGGCGCAGGCACTGGCGGCAGCGGCACAAGCGCAGCAGGCGCGATGGGCAGCGGCGGCGGGGCCGCCGGGTCCAGCGGGGTGACGGTCGCCGCCACCCGCCGCCACAGCGACTGGCCGCTGGCCGCCGGGGGTTGGCCGCCGGGGGCGGGCCGGTCAGGCCGGGGCGGGCGCGCCATCGCCAGACAGCCCGAACCCAGCCGCGCCGGTCAGGGGCGCGGCGGTGTGGGGGCGGCGGGCGGCGCGGTCAGGCGGGCCACGCTGACCGGCGGCAACAGCAGCAGCGCCGACCCGCGCGCTGACATGCCGCCCGCAATCGCCACCGCCGTATCGCCCGCACCCCAAAATGTATCGACCCGATTCGCGCCCTTGATCGCGCCGCCGGTGTCCTGCGCCACCCACAGGCCATTTGGCTCCGCCCGGTCCATCGACAGAAACACCGGCGCGCCCAGCGGGATGAAGCGCGGATCCGTCGCCACGCTAACCCGTTCGACCACCGGGACATTCAGCGATCCGAGCGGGCCGGGGCCGGTCAGTTCCTGAAAGAAAATATAGCTGGGGTTTTCGCGCATCACCGCCGTGCCGCGCGCCGGGTCAGCCCGCAAATAGGCCATGATCCCCTGCATCGACGCCTGCCCCGGGGCCAATTGCCCCCGGTCCAGCAGCATCCGGCCAATCCCGACATAGCGGTGGCCATTCTGGCTGGCATAGCCCAGCCGCATCACCTGTCCATCGGGCAGGCGCAACCGGCCAGACCCCTGAATTTGCAGGAAGAAAAACTCCGGCGCATCCGCCACCCACGCAATTTCCAGCCCGCGCCCGGCCAGCGCGCCCGTCTCGATCGCCGCCCGGTCGTGATAGGGCACCAGCCGGTCGCCATCCAGCCGCCCGCGAATCCGCCGCTCGGCAAGATCGGCGGCGAACAGCGACAAATCCACCTCGACCAGATCGGGTGGGCGGCGATACACCGGGATGGTGAAACCGGGCCGCCGTTCGCGTGAACCCAGCATTTCCGGCTCATAATAGCCAGTGGCATGGGCGCGGCCATCGCCGACCTGAACCGCGGTCAAATGGGTGTCGAAAAAATTGAGCGCCGATGCTGCGGGCCAGGTCGTCGCAGCCCCGCAGGCCGCCGCCCAATCCTGGTTGCGGGTCAGCCCGCTGCTGTCGGTGCGGCGCAGCAGCGCCGGGCAGCTGGCGCGAAATGCGGCCAACGCGGCGGCGGCATTGGCTGGGGAAATGCCGATATTGCGCACCGGGCCAGCCGCAATCACCCCGGCGGCGGCGGCATTGGCGGCATCGCCCGGCACCGGCGGGGCGGGCAACGGCGGATTGGGCACCGCTGGAATGGGCCGCGCCACCGCCGGCATGTCGCCCGGCGCGCGCATGGGCGCGGACGGCGCGGGGGGCACCGGTTGGACCGGAGCGCCAACGGGCGTGCCATAGGGCAATTGCGGGGCCGCCACCGGGCCACCGCCGGGCACCACCCCAGCGCACGCGGCCAGCAGGACCAGCGGCGATACAGCCGCGATCTGCGCCAACTGCCCGCGCATCAACCGGCCTCGGTCTCGTCCAGCTTCCACGCCGGGTCGTCGCTGCCGATGTCGCGCACGAACGTCCAGCGATCATGGGTTTCCACCGCATCGGTCATCGACCCGGCAATCACCTGACCATCGCGGTCGCGGGTCACAGCGGCGATGTCGGCGTCGAACAACACCGTCACCCGCGCCGTCCCGCCGGTCACCGACGCCGCGACAATCCGGGCGCGATCAATGCCGACCAGCCGGTTGTCCAGCGTCTCGCCCGCCGTCTCGCGGGCGGTGATCGCAGCGTCAAAGGCGGCAAATGTGTCGCTGTCGGTCAATTCGCCCAGCGTGTCGCGGTCGCCGCTCCAAAACGCTTCCAATATCATCCGATAGGCGCCTTGCGCCCCCTCGACAAAATGGCCGGGGTCAAAGCTGCGGTCGGCGGCGATCAACGCGCGGATCCCGGCCTCTGCCCCAGCCTCGACCGCAGGCGGCGGGCCAGCCGCAGGGCCAGCGCCATCGTCATTGCCGCTGGTGCGGCGGGGGAATTGCACCACCCGGTCCTCGGCGGGCAGCACTGGTTCCTGCTCATGCCCGGTGCGCTTGCCCAGCACCGAATAGAGCCGAAGGCCCAGAAAAGCGGCAATCATCGCCAGCACTATAATCGACATCAGGCTCACGCGGGCTATCCTCAAGCTAGTTTCGCCGTGGCGGCGGGGCCGCCGCCGATCAGCCAATGGCCCTAACATAGGCGCGGGCCACTGGCCATACAAACCGCCAATCGCCGGGGCCAGTTCCGCGCGGGCAAAATAAGCCCGCTTTTCTGGGGATAAGGCCGGGCCATTGTGTTCGCTTTGCCGCGCTGCTATGCGCGCCGCACCCGGGGCACACCCGGCCACAGCCGATCCCGTTCAACCACGAAAGACCCAGACCATGGCCGACGACACCGCCGCCCAGCCGCTTGCCAATGGCGAAGACACCGCCCCCGCGATCGGCCTGATTACCCAATATGTGAAGGATTTTTCGTTCGAAAATCCCAACGCCCCGGCGGTATATCAGTGGCAGGACGCGCCGCAGGTCGATGTCCAGTTCAACATTGGCGCAGCGATGGTCGGCGACAATGTTCACGAGGTGGTGCTGAAGATCGAAATCACCTCGGCGGCCAGCGAGGGCAAATTGTTCATCGTCGATCTGGCCTATGC
>DAIUBZ010000027.1:4042-8813 GCA_036846445.1 Sphingopyxis sp.
GCCGCCTTTGTCCCGCTGTTCAACCAGCGGATGGCCGGGGCGGGCGGGGATGGCGACGCACGCCGCTTTGCCAACGACATATTGGCGGTGCTGATCCCGGTGCTGATCCTGTTTTCGGGGCTGTTTCTGGTGGTGATGCCGTGGGTGATGCGGCTGTTTGCCAGCGACACGATCAGCGCCGACCAGCAATTGCTGGATCAGGGCATTTTCATGGCCCGCATTGCCTTTCCCTATCTGGCGTTCATGAGCGTGGCGACGCTGATTGCGGCCATTTTGAACAGCCTGTCGCGGTTCGCCGCCGCCGCTGCTGCGCCGATTTTTCTCAACCTCTGCCTGATTGCCGCGCTGCTGACCGGCATGGTGACGGGCGACGGCAGCATGGATGCCAAGGTCGCAACCGGCCGCTATCTCGCGGTGGCAGTGTCGGTGGCCGGGTTGGTGCAATTGCTGTGGCTTTATGGCTTCATGCGCCGGGCGGGCTTTGCCCTCAGCCTTGGCCGCCCCCGGCTGACCCCGGGCGTGCGCGAATTTGGCGTGCTGATCCTGCCCGCAATCTTTGGTGCCGGGGTCTATCAGATCAGCCGGTTTATCGACCTGTTTTTCCTCAGCGCGCTGCCGGACAAGAGCATCACCTATCTGGCGATGGCCGACCGGCTGAACCAATTGCCGCTGGGGATTATCGGCATCGCGCTGGGCACGGCGATTTTGCCGGCTTTGTCGCGCCACATCGCCGCTGCTGACCATGGCGCGGCGCAGCGGCTTCAGGGCAATGCGGTGGAGCTGGCGATGCTGCTCACCCTGCCCGCCGCCGCCGCCTTGTTCATTGCTGGCCCGGCCTTGGCCAGTGCCTTTTATGTCGGCGGGCGCTTTACCCCGGCGGACGGGCTGGCCACTGGCCAGATTGTCGCGGCGCTGGTGGTGGGCCTGCCCGCTTATGTGCTGGTCAAGGTGCTGGTGCCCAATTTCTTTGCCCGCCGCGACACCCGCACCCCGGTCATCACCGCCGCGATTTCGCTGATCGCCAATATCGGGCTGAACCTGGTGTTGATCCCCCGGCTGGGGCTGTTCGGGCTGGCGCTGGCCGGGGCGATTGCGGCATGGGGCAATGCGCTGATGCTCTATGGCCTGCTCCACCGGCGCGGCGATTACCGGCTGTCGGCGCTGGTCGCCGGGCGGCTGGCGCGGATTGTGCTGGCCACTGCGCTGATGGCGGGGGCCTTGTGGTGGCTGATGCCATGGGTCATTGGCGGGGTGACGGCGGGGGTGGCCGCGCGCCTGGCCGCAGTGGCCACCATCGTTGCCGTCGGCGCGGCGGTGTTTTTTGGCGCGGCGGCGCTGCTGGGGGTCGTCAGCCGCAGCACATTGGCGGCGTTGCGGCGGCGGTAATGACAAAAGGAATGAACGCCATGCGGGTGGTTTCGGGCATTCAGCCGACCGGCAATTTGCATCTGGGCAATTATCTGGGCGCGATCCGCAATTGGGTGCGGATGCAGGACGGGATGCCGGGGGAAAAATTATTCTTTCTGGCCGATTTGCACGCCATCACCGTCCACAATGACCCCGCTGTGCTGGCCGCCAACACCCGCGAAATGGCCGCCGCGCTGCTGGCCAGCGGCATTGATCCCAAGCGGTCGGTGCTGTTCAACCAGGCCCGGGTGCCCCAGCATGCGGAGCTCGCCTGGCTGTTGTTTTGCACCGCCCGCATCGGCTGGCTGAACCGCATGACCCAGTTCAAGGAAAAATCGGGAAAAAACCGCGAAGGCGCCAGCGTCGGCCTGTTCACCTATCCGGTGCTGCAAGCCGCCGATGTGCTGTTGTATCAGGCCAGCCATGTGCCGGTGGGCGACGACCAGAAACAGCATCTGGAACTGGCCCGCGATATTGCCGCCAAATTCAATCAGGACAGCGGCACCGCCACCTTTGCCCTGCCCGATCCGATCATCCCGCCCGCCGCCGCCCGGATCATGAGCCTACGCGATGGCAGCGCCAAAATGTCGAAATCCGACCCCAGCGACATGAGCCGGATTAATCTGACCGACCCCAGCGACACCATCGTCCAGAAAATCCGCAAGGCGAAAACCGACGCCGAACCCTTGCCCGACCATGCCGCCGACCTTGAACAGCGGCCAGAGGCCCGCAATCTGGTCGCCATCTATGCCGCGCTGACCGACACCAGCCCGGACGCGGTGTGCCGCCAATTTGCCGGGCAGGGCTTTGGCGCGTTCAAACCGGCGCTGGCCGAGGTGGTCGCCGAAACGCTGGCCCCGATTCGCAGTCAATTTGCCGCGCTGCGCGCGGACCAGGCCGCGCTGGACGCGGTGCTGGCGGATGGCGCGGCGCGGGCGCAGGCGCTGGCCGGGCCCACGTTGGCGGCGGCTTATGCGGCGCTGGGGTTGCAGCGCTGACCAGCCGCCCCCACTTCATCCCCGGTTCAGCCGGATTGCCGCACTGGCTGGTGTGTTGTCGATTGGAGTCGCGATCATGCCTGTTTTCCCCTCGCGTTTGATTGGCACGGCCGCCGCAGCGGCGGCGATGCTGGCCCTGTCGGCCTGTGCCACCCCCGGGTTTCGCGCCGATGTCTCGCGGTTTCAAACCGCGCTGCCCGCGCCGCAGGGGCAAAGCTTTGCGATCAAGGCGCTGGACCCGGCGCTGGCGGGCGGGATTGAATTTGGCGGCTATGCCGGCCAAGTGGCGGCTGAACTCACCCGGCTGGGCTATCGCCAGGCCGCGCCGGGCGAAGCGCCGGACCTGCTGGTCAGCATGGGCTATGGCGTCGATCAGGGACGCGAGCGGGTGCGCAGCACGCCCGGCTTTCATGATCCATTTTACCGCGGATTTCACGGTTTTGGCCGCGGCTTTTACCGCCCGGTGATTGTGCGCGGCCCCGGCGGGCGCCGCTATATCCACGGCTGGTACGACCCGTTCATGTTCGGCGGCTATGGTGCCGGCTGGGGCTGGGGCGGCAATCAGGTGGAGAGCTTTACCGTGTTCACCAGCGGGCTGGACATGAGGATTGACCGGGCCGCCGACGGCACCCGGCTGTTCGAGGGCCGGGCCGAGGCCCAGTCGCGCGACAACAGCCTGCCGCAGCTGGTGCCAAATCTGGTCCAGGCGATGTTCACGGGCTTCCCCGGCAACAATGGCGAAAAGGTCCGGATCACGGTGGCCCCCACCCCGCCACGCTGACGCGCTGACGCGCTGGCGCTGACCTGCTTGGCCCTCGCGACTGGGACCGAGCGGCGGGACAATCCGGCCCGCCACCTGCCGCCCATCAACTCTGGCCCGTCAGCTGTTGTGCAAAATCCGGCGGATGGCGATGATGTCGGCGTCGATTTCCCGGTCACGCACCCGCAAATCCTCGATCGTCCGCACCGCGTGCATCACCGTGCTATGATCGCGCCCGCCAAAACGGCGGCCAATTTCGGGGTAGGAGCGCAGGGTCATCTCCTTGGCCAGAAACATGGCAATCTGGCGCGGGCGGGCGACGGCGCGGGCGCGGCGGGGTGAGGCCATGTCGCTGCGTTCCAACCGGAAATGGCGGCACACCGCCCGCTGAATATCGTCAATCGTCACCCGCGAGCGGGCACAGCGCACCGTCTCGGCCAGCCGGTCCTGCGCCAGCGTCAGGGTGATGGGCGTGCCGGTCAGCCCGCTGTGGGCAACCAGCTTATTGAGCGCACCCTCCATCTCGCGGATATTGCGGGCAAAATGGGTAACCAGCCACGCGATGACCTCATCGGGCACCGCCACCGCCGGATTGGCGGCCAACCGGGCGCGCAGGATGGCGGCACGCAATTCCGGCTCGGGCGGGTCAATATCGGCGACCAGCCCGCCGCCCAGCCGCGACACCAGCCGCGCCTCCACCCCATCGAGCAGCGCCGGGGCGCGGTCCGCCGCCACCACCAGCCGCCGCCCGCCGGTCAGCACATCGTCAAAGGTGTGGAGCAATTCTTCCTGGGTGGAATCCTTGCCCATCACAAATTGCAGATCGTCGATCAGCAGCAAATCCGCCGCGCGCAGCCGCGCCTTGAACGCCAGCATATCCTTGGCCCGCATCGCAGTCACAAATTGCACCATGAATTTTTCGGCAGACATCAGGATGATGCTGGCATCGGGACAAGCGGCGGCAAAGCTGGCAGCGATCGCGCTCAGCAAATGGGTTTTGCCCTGGCCCGTCCCGGCGTGGAGATAGAGCGGGTTGAACTGCGGCGGCGGCAGCGCCGCCATGCGCTGGGCGGCGCTGGCCGCCAGATTGTTGCTGCGCCCGATGATGAAATTGGCAAAGGTCAGCCGGGGATCGACGGCGGGCGGCGGCCCCGGCGGCGCGGCATGGCCCCACTGCCCCGGCGGAGGGAGCGCGTGCGGTGGGGACGCGGGCAACGCAGCCGCTGGCGCATCGGCGCCGGGGCTGTCCGGTCCTGCCGGATGCACTGCCACCCGGCTGACGCCCGGCACATGTTGCCGCCACGCCAGCAGCAGCCGGTCGGCAAAGCGTTCGGCGATCCAATTGGCGGCAAAGCGGCTGGGCACCACCAGCCGCAACACCCCGGATTCGGCGCAATAGCCCGCCGGTGTCACCCGGCCCAGCCAATGGTCAAAGGTGCGGGCCCCCAGATCATGGCGCAGCCCGGCGGCGACCAGCGTCCAATAGTGGCCGAGCCGGGCGCCGCTGTCCTGAGTGTCCGTCGTCTGCCCCATGTCCCCCGCCACCCCGTCCGCCTCCCGCCCCGCCGCATGGTGCGGCCCGATATTGCGCCGCATGGTGCGGCCC
>DAIUBZ010000027.1:8913-13215 GCA_036846445.1 Sphingopyxis sp.
CCACGACACAATGGCCACCAAAACCGAGTCGGCCATGGTGAATCAGTGAACGTAATATCACGGCGGCCAACCCGGCAATCGCCCGGCAGACGCAGGCATCTAGGCAGGCGTTGCTGAGTCGATCAAGGCCGCAGCCTGTCAAAATGGCGAAATAAATGGCTTGACGCACCCAAGTGATTGGCAGCGCGTCAGAAACTTTTTCTGTTCTGTTTTATCGTTACATTTCAGCGGCTTATATAGCTCGCTGAACCGCGCTTGCTGGGCAGTGGCCGCGAATCGCCGGATTTGCGGAGATCGCCGCCGGGCATCCTGTCCGGGCGGCACGGTGGATAAGTTTAGCCGATCCCGGTTGCTGCGGCGCAGCAGCGCGGACCGCAGATCATCAGGGCGTTGGTCTGGAAATTGACCGGCGGATCAGAACGCCAGGTCTCCGCCAAATTGGCGAATCAGGCGATGGCCGCCACGGCTTTGGTCAGCCGGGCATATTTGCGCGACGCGGTGTTTTTGTGAATCACACCCTTGGCGACCCCGCGTGCCATTTCCGGCTGGGCGGCGTGCAGGGCCGCCGCCGCTGCGCTCTTGTCGCCAGCAGCCAGCGCCGCCTCAACCTTTTTCACCATCGTGCGAATCCGCGACACGCGGTTTTTGTTCACGACCGTGCGGGCCTGATTCCGGCGGATGCGCTTTTTGGCTTGCGGCGTATTGGCCATGGTCTTCCTCGATACAGATTTGGGCGGCCCCAGAATCGGCGGTTGCCAACGCGCCTGTGGCCAAACAGCCACGCCGCTTAGCCGCCAGTCCCGCCCGCGTCAACCGTCAAGCGGCTGACAGACCGCACAGAAAAAGGTGGAGCGCCCGCCCAGCACGGTGCGGCTGACCTCGCCGCCCGCGCCGCAGCCGCACCCCTGGCCCTCGCGGCCATAAACGCGCCAGTCGTTGGCGAAATAGCCCAGCGCGCCGTCGGGGTGGATGAAGTCGCGCAGGCTGCTGCCGCCCGCCGCAATCGCCGCAGTCAGCACCGCCTTGATCGCGGGCACCAGCCGGGCCAGGGCGGCGGCGTCCACCTCGCCAGCGGGCCGCAGCGGGTGGATGCCCGCCAGGTTGAGCGCCTCGCACACATAAATATTGCCCAGCCCCGCCACGATGCGCTGGTCCAGCAGCATCGCCTTCACTGGCGCAGCCCGCCCGGCCAGCGCCGCGCCCAGCACCGCCGGGGTGAAATCATCGGCCAGGGGTTCGGGGCCAAGCCCGGCAAAGGGGCCAAAATCCGCCGCCGGATCGCCCGCCACCAGATCAACGGAGCCAAAGCGGCGGGCGTCGTTCAGAAACAAGCGGCGCCCCCCGGCGGTCACCAGCAGCAGATGGTCATGTTTGCGCGGCGCATCGGCATCAATCCGCCAGCGGCCCGACATGCCCAGATGAAAGATCATCACGGCATCGCGGTCGGTGTGGATCAGGCCATATTTGGCCCGCCGCGTCAGCGCCGTCACCCGCGCGCCCGTCAGCCGCTGGGCCAGATCGGGCGGAAAGGGCCGCCGCAGCCCGTCGCGATAGGTGATGACGCTGGCCAGCCGCTCGCCGCTCAGGACCGGGACCAGGGCGCGCACGGTGGTTTCAACCTCGGGAAGTTCAGGCATTTCGCGATCATCGCTACGCGCCATTTGCGCGGGCTGCAACCCCGGGCTAAAGGCGGCGTTGGCGTAGTGGGCTCAGATGGCTGGGCGGCATCGCTGGCGCAAAAGGCACTTTCCCCAATGGCTTCCCCCCTTTCAGACCCCACCCCGGCAACCGTCAGCTTTGGCTATACCGACGTCACCCCGGCCGAGAAGACCGAGCGGGTGGGCGCGGTGTTCACCAGCGTGGCCCGCGATTATGACCGGATGAACGATGCCATGTCGGCGGGCATGCACCGCCTGTGGAAGGACCGTTTTGTCCGGCGGGTCAAGCCGCGCAGCGGCGAGGTGATTTTGGACATGGCGGGCGGCACCGGCGACATCGCCTTCCGGTTGGCGCGCAGCGGCGCGGCGGTGACCGTGGCCGACATCAACGCCGACATGTTGGCGGTCGGGCAGGAGCGCGCGGCAAAACTGGCCAGTCCGCCCGCAGCGTGGAGCGTGCAAAATGCCGAGGAATTGAGCTTTGCCGCCGCCAGTTTCGATGCTTACACCATCGCCTTTGGCATCCGCAACGTCACCCATATCGACCGGGCGCTGGCCGAGGCGCACCGGGTGCTGCGCTATGGCGGGCGGTTTTTCTGTCTGGAATTTTCCACCGTCACCTGGCCCGGCTTTGCCGATGTGTATGACGCCTACAGCCACCATATCGTGCCGCGCCTTGGCCAGATGATCGCCGGGGACGCCGCCAGCTATCGCTATCTGATCGAATCCATCCGCCGCTTTCCGCCCATGCCCGAATTTGCCGCCATGATCGCGGGCGCAGGCTTTGCCGGGGTGAAGGCCGAACCGATTTTGGGCGGGCTGGTCGCGATCCACAGCGGGTGGAAGGTGTGACCGCCAGCATCACCCATATTTTCCGGCTGCTGCGCTGGGGCCGCATTTTGGCCCGGCACGGCGTGCTGCGCGGCATTGAACAATCGCCCACCACCCCCGCGCCGGTGCGGCGGCTGTGCCGCATCGCCCGCTTTGGCACATGGCAGCCGCGCACCCCCGATTATTGCGCGGCATTTCAGGCGATTGGCCCGGCGGCGGTGAAATTGGGCCAGACGCTGGCCACCCGTCCCGATCTGGTGGGCGAGGCGGCAGCGGCGAATCTGCTGGAACTTCAGGACGCGCTGGCCCCGCTGCCGTTCGCGGCGATTCGCGCGGAACTCGACGCCACCCTCGCCCGCCCGGTCGATGCGCTGTTCGCCAGCATCGACCCCGCGCCCATCGGGTCGGCCAGCATCGCGCAGGTGTACCGCGCCGTCACGACCGACGGGCGGCAGGTGGCGGTCAAGGTGCGCCGCCCGGGCATCGCGGAACAATTCGCCCGCGACATTGCCACCTATGAATGGGCGGCGGCGCATCTGGAGGCGTTGGGCGGGCCAGAGGCGCGGCGGCTGCGCCCCCGGCTGGTGATTGCCAATTTCAAACGCTGGACCATGAGCGAGCTGGATTTTCGGCGCGAGGCCGCCTCGGCCAGCGAATTGGCCGAGGCGATGGCGAGCGATACCGATTATCACATTCCCACCATCGATTGGGACCGGACATCGGGCCGGGTGCTGACGCTGGAATGGATTGACGGCATCAAAATCTCTGACCGCCCTGCGCTGGTGGCGGCGGGCCATGATCTGGGCGCGATTGCCCAGCATCTGGTCCGCAATTTCCTGCGCCAGGCGATTGCCGAGGGGTTTTTTCACGCCGACATGCACCAGGGCAATTTGTTCATCATGGGCGATGGCCGGATTGCCGCGATTGATTTTGGCATCATGGGCCGCATCGACCGCCAGGCGCGGGTGTGGCTGGCCGAAATCCTCTATGGTCTGACCACCGGCAATTATGCCCGGGTGGCCCAGATTCATTTCGACGCCCAATATGTGCCCGCGCACCACAATGTCCACGAATTCGCCACCGCGCTGCGCGCCGTGGGCGAGCCGATGCGCGGCAAGCCGGTCGATGAACTCAGCGTCGGCCAGATGCTGGACGGATTGTTCGCCATCACCCGCGATTTCGACATGGAAACCCAGCCGCACCTGTTGCTGCTGCAGAAAACCATGGTGATGGTCGAGGGGCTGGCGACCGCGCTCGACCCCAGCATCAACATGTGGGACACCGCCGCGCCCTATGTACGCGAATGGATCCGCGACGAACTGGGGCCAGAGGCGGCGCTGGCGGGCGGCCTGCGCGAACAGGCGCGCACGCTGGCGCTGGTGCCGGGCCTCATCCGCCGCCTGGACCAGCAACTCCCCCGCAAAGGCGGCGCCCCCCCGGCCCCGCCGCTGCCCGACGTGCCGCTGATGTGGCAGCGGCGGGGCAGCAATGCATGGAAATATGCCCTGACCGCCCTGGCGGCAGCAGGCGCGGGCGCGCTGTCGATGGGGATGTGGGGGTAGGAATTGCAACTGTCACAATTCACTGCCACCATGGCCGCAGGGCGAGGGGGGACCGGCCATGGCGCGGTTGGATAAGGTGTGGCGGTGCGGTGGGTTGGCGGCGGCGACCTTGGCAATTGTTGGGCTGGCGCCTCCCGCGCCCGCGCAAACCGCCCCAGCCCCGGCGATTGACCCGGCCCCGGAACCGATCGCCGAATTATTGCGGCGGCTGGCCAAGGCAGAGAAAGCGGCCGCCGACGCGGCCAATGACC
>DAIUBZ010000028.1:0-13215 GCA_036846445.1 Sphingopyxis sp.
CAAGGCAGCTGCGGGTGGGCTGGCGATTGCTCAGGAAATTCAGCAACAGGGATCGCGGATGATGGTGGTGCAGGGTCCGCCAACCATGGGCAAGGATGTCGGCGCGCAGATCAACATCATGACATCGATGACCAGCAAAGACCATGTGACCGTCAGCCTGGTCTATGGCGGCCCGGGCGGATAGGCCGAGCCGGCTGGCGTTAGCGGTCCAGCGCAGCCGCTAGCCGGGCACGCAGCGCCGACAGGGCCGCCACGTCCACGGCTGACCCGCTGGTCGCCGCTGGCTGGGCCATTGGCTGGCGCTTGTCCGCGCCGCTGGCGCCGGCGCCCGCGATTAGCTTGCGCGCGCCGTCCACGGTAAACCCCTGAACATGCAGCAAATCGTGAATGCGCTGCACCAGCGCCACATCCGCCACCCGGTAATAGCGCCGCCCGCCCGAGCGTTGCAGCGGGCGCAATTCCGGAAAGCGGCTTTCCCAATAGCGCAAGATATGGGTGGGGATGCCCACCCGGTTCGCCACCTCGCCGATTGACAGCATCGCGCCGTCGGCCTTGTCATCATGGCCTGGGCCACCGGCCCGGTCATCGTCCACCGGGGGCATCAACCCCCCGCGATCCGCGCCCGCAGCGTCTGGCTGGGGCGAAAGGTCAGCACCCGGCGCGGCGCAATCGGCACTTCCACCCCGGTTTTGGGGTTGCGGCCAATGCGTTCGCGCTTGTCGCGCAGCACAAACGAGCCAAACCCGGAAATTTTGACATTTTCGCCCGCCGCCAGCGCCGCCACCATATGGTCCATGATACTGTCCACCAGCCGCGCCGAATCCGCACGGGACAGGCCCACGCTGTGGTTGAGCCGCGCCGCCAGATCCGCCCGGGTCAAACTATTGTCCGCCATTGCCGCCGCTCCCTCTGCCCAATACCGCCGATCACTCGTCAGCGTAACGAAAAACGGCGCAGATGCAATTTGAAAAGGCGCACGGAAGTGGCGCGATTGTTACATCCGCACGACAGCAGCGCCCCAGGTCAGGCCGCCGCCCATCGCCTCCATCACCACCAGATCGCCGGCACCAATCCGGCCATCGCGGACCGCCACGTCCAGCGCCAGCGGCACTGACGCCGCCGATGTGTTGGCATGGTCCCCCACCGTCAGCACGACCCGCGCCGGATCCAGCCCCAATTTGCGGGCGGTGGCATCGATGATCCGGGCATTGGCCTGGTGCGGCACCACCCAATCGACATCGGCGCTGGTCAGTCCCGCCATCGCCAACACCTCGCCCAGCACGGCGGCCAAATTGGTGACGGCATGGCGAAACACCTCGCGCCCCTGCATCCGCAATTTGCCGACCGTGCCGGTGGTGGAAGGCCCGCCATCGACAAACAGCAAATCGCCAAATGCACCCGCTGCGTGCAATTTTGTCGCCAATATGCCGCGCGGCGGGGCCGTCCCTGATTCTGGTTCACCCGCCGCCAGCACCACCGCGCCCGCGCCGTCGCCGAACAGCACACAGGTGGCGCGGTCGTCCCAATCCACGATGCGGCTGAAGGTTTCCGCACCGATCACCAGCGCATGGCGGGCATGGCCGCCGCGCATCATCGCATCGGCAATGCTGAGCGCATAAATGAAGCCGGAACACACCGCCGCGACGTCGAACGCCGCACAGTCGGCAATGCCCAGCAGCGCCTGAACCTTGGTCGCGCTGGCCGGAAAACTATTGTCCGGCGTGGCGGTGGCCAAAATAATCAGGCCAATGTCCGCCGCATCCAGCCCCGCCGCCGCCAGCGCCGCCCGCGCCGCATCGGCGGCCAGGCTGGCGGTGGTTTCGCCCGCGCCGGCAATGTGGCGCGCCCGGATGCCGGTGCGTTCGACAATCCAAGCATCGCTGGTGTCGAGTTCTGGCGGCAGGTCGGCATTGGCCACGCGCTGCACCGGCAAAGCGGACCCGGTGCCCACGATCCGCACCTCGGCGCGCGGCAATGCGGCCGGTGCGGTCAAGCCGGTGCGGCCTGAAAATTGGCCAGATCATCCGCCACTTGCCGGGTGATATCCTGCGCCACCAGATTGGCGCACACGCCGATGGCGCTGGCCACGCCGGTTGCATTGGCGCTGCCATGGCTTTTCAGCACCACGCCATTCAGCCCCAGAAACACCGCGCCATTGTGATTGTTGGGGTCCAAATGGGTGCGCAGCAGCCGGGTGGCCGGGCGCGAGATCAGAAAGCCGATTTTGGACCGGAGCGAGCTGGCAAAGGCGCGGCGCAGCAAATCGGTCACGAACCGGGCCGTGCCCTCCATGGTTTTCAGCGCGATATTGCCGGAAAAGCCATCATGGACGATCACATCCACTTCGCCGCGCGACAATCTATCTCCCTCGATAAACCCGACAAACTGCATCGGCAGCGCAGCCGCAGTGCGCAAAATCGCGGCGGCTTCGCGGATTTCGTCCGTGCCCTTCAATTCCTCGGTGCCGATGTTCAACAGCGCGACACGGGGCCGGACCACCCCCAGTGCGGTGCGGGCATAGGCCGCGCCCATCACCGCAAATTGCACCAGATTATTGGCGTCGCAATCGGTGTTGGCGCCCAAATCCAGCATCACCACATCATTGCTGCCCAGCGTCGGCAACAGCGCCGCCAGCGCCGGGCGGTCAATGCCGGGCATGGTGCGCAGCGCCAGCTTGGCCATGGCCATCAGCGCGCCGGTGTTGCCCGCCGACACCGCGCCGCCCGCATCGCCGCGCTTGACCGCATCAATCGTCAGCCCCATCGAGCTGGTCTTGGCCTTGCGCAGTGCCTGCGTCGGCTTG
Source organism: Sphingopyxis sp. (assembly GCA_036846445.1). GTDB lineage: Bacteria > Pseudomonadota > Alphaproteobacteria > Sphingomonadales > Sphingomonadaceae > Sphingopyxis. The sequence continues at coordinate 2,804 of DAIUBZ010000028.1, forward strand.
TCATCGCCAGACACCAGTTGCTCGCTGTGCACGATGCGGCTGGCGGCCCGCAATTGCGGGTGATCGGCCAGCCCGGCCTCAATCGCTGCCGTGTCGCCGACCAGCAGGAAAGTCAGCGCCGGATTGCCCGCCAGCGCCAGCGCCGCGCCGCCCAGCATCACCGGCACGCCGCCATCCCCGCCCATCGCATCAATCGCGATTCGGGGGGACAGTGTCATGGCATTTCCTTGAACGCCAACCGCCGTGTCCGCAGACACCGGCGCAGCGAAGCTGACATCAGGCGCGAGCGGCAATCACTTCGCGGCCATTATAATAGCCACAATGGCCGCACACATGGTGCGGGCGCTTCAGTTCGCCGCAGTTGGAACATTCCTGAAATGCCTCAACCGGCAGCGAATCATGGCTGCGCCGCATGCCGCGCTTGGACGGGGTGGTTTTTCTCTTGGGAACAGCCATGTCAAATCCTGTAAACTCGAAACGCAATAAACATCCGCAACCACAGTCAGTTGGTTGCCAAACACATTGGCTTGGTTGCAGCCGCCGCCATTCCTGCCATATCACCAGCCATGCGCCAACGCATCGCCCGCGCAAGAACGCACCGAATGGAGCGCGGCTATACTGGTTTTCCTTCCAAAGGCAAGCCCCGGCCCCTTCGGCAATTTGCGCTTGCACGCTCTGCCCCGGACTGGCAGCCACGGACATCACATTCGCCAGATGGAGCTGCACCCGATGATGATGATTTTGCCAATCACCCTGACCTTTGCCGCTGCCGCAGCGCTGCTGAACATCTGGCTGTCGATCCGGGTGGGCCAGGTGCGGATCCGGGAAAAGGTCGATGTGGGCGATGGCGGCAATGAGGTGGTGCTGCGCCGGATGCGGGCGCACAGCAATTATATCGAGAATATTCCCTTTGCGCTGGCACTGGTGCTGGTGATTGAATTGGCGATCGGCACCCAGATCTGGCTTTGGGTGGTGGCGGGCGTGTTTCTGGTCGCCCGCATCGCCCATGGCATCGGCATGGACGGAGCTGGCAAGGGCCGGATGTTCGGCACGATTGTCAATATGCTCACCCTGATCGGACTGGCACTGGTGGCGCTGGCCATCCCCTTTTTGTCGGTGACAGCCGATGGATCGACCATGGCCGACGGCGCAATCATCGTGGACCAATAGCGGCGTTCGGCGGTCAGCGGCTCGCTGCCGCCATCGCCGCGTCGCCGACATGAGGGTTGGTGCGCCGTTCATGGCCGAAATTGCTGATGTCGCCGTGGCCGGGCACAAAGGTGATATGATCGCCCAGCGGCCACAATTTGCCGACAATCGACGCCAGCAGGTCGCCGTGGTTGCCGCGCGGGAAATCGGTGCGGCCGATTGATCCCTTGAACAACACGTCCCCCACCATCGCCAACCCGGCGGCGCGGTGGACAAACACAACATGGCCGGGCGTGTGGCCGGGGCAGTGGATGACATCCAGCACCAATTGGCCAACCGTCACCTGATCGCCATCCACCAGCCAGCGGTCGGGGGTAAAGCTTTGCGCGACCATGCCCCACCGCGGGCCATCCGCATCCAGTTGGTCAATCCAGAATTGATCGTCGCGGTGCGGCCCCTCGATCGGCAGGCCCAGCCGGGCCGCCAGCATTCCCGCCTGCCCGCAATGGTCCAGATGGCCGTGGGTGATCAGGATTTTTTCAAGGCTGACCCCGCGATGCGCGACCTCGGCCAACAGCCGGTCCAGATCGCCGCCGGGGTCAACCAGCGCGCCCCGCATGGTGGCGGTGCACCACAGCAGCGTGCAATTTTGTTGCAGCGGCGTGACGGGAATGATGGCGGCCTGGAGCGGCGATTTGGGCTGTGTCATGCCCGACCAATTGGCCCAGTCGGCGCGCGAAGGCAAGCGCGGGCCGGTCAGCGCAGCTCCATCCGGTCGCCGCTGACGTTCACGCTGCGCAGCCGCGACAAAAAGCTTTGGCCCAGCAGGCTGGTGCCCATATCGCTGGCCAGCACGGCCGCCTCGACATTGTCCACTCGCACGCCGTCCACCGTCACGCTGCCCAGCGTTACCCGGCGCAGCGGCACCGTGCCGCCAGCGGTCTGGGCCATGCCGCCATGTTCCAGTCGGTCATAATCAATGCCCAGCGCCGCCGCGTCGCTGCGGCTGAGCGCAACCACCGATGCGCCGGTATCGACCATCAGCCGCAGCGGCTGGCCATCAATCCGGGCGTCGGCATAATAATGACTGTCGGGCGCGCGATACAGCACCGCCCGTCCGCTGGGCGCGGCGGCACCTGTGCCGGGCTCGGCGAAAAAATCATCCTCGCCCGCCCCCGCCTCGGCGCTGGTGGCGGCGGCATCGGGGGCCGCCGCGCGGTCCGCACCGGGCCGGGTGAACAGCGCGATCGGCAGGCACAGCAACGCCAGGAACAGGCCGCGTTTCAACATCGGGCCATCCTTAGTCCGGATTGCTTTCCCGCCGGTTAAGGCGCGGGCGGATCAATGAACGCCCGCCACGCCCCGGCGGCGTCCGCGCCGCTGTGGACAATCCGCACACAGGCGGCGGCGGGCTGCGATGGGTCATGCGGGGCAAAGGCCGCTGCCGCCGTGGCCGGCCAGGCCACCGCCGCCGCGCCGCCGGCACTGCGGCAGGCAATCGCCTCGCCGCCCGCCCCGGCCGCCAATGCCGCCAATTGGTCGGAGCTGGCGTCGGCGGGCGCACGCCAGCCAAAAATTCGGGTGACGCCCGCCGGAGCCGCCGCTGCCCGCGTCCATGGCGATGCCGGATCGGCCACCAGCGCGGCGATCCGGGCCGCATCAGCATTGCCCAGCCAGCGCCCGCCAAATACGGGCCGCCACTGCCGCGCATCGCCGCTGGCCAGCGCCGCGAACACCGCATCGCTGGCCTGGGCAAACCGCCCATGCCAGGGCGAGGCCGGGTCCAGCGGCGCCAAGGGGGTTGCGGGCAGCACGGCGGTATCGGTGGTATCGGTGGCCATCAGGTCCGCCGGTTGCGCCGCCGCCGGCGGCACCAGCGCGGCGCAGGCCAAAATTGCCGGCCACCAGCGCGCCATCAGTCCGCTGCCCCCGCCACCAACCCGCCAGCAAGTCCCCGGGCCAGCCACGCCGGGGCGGCATCGCGGTCAATCGCCTCCACCCGCCGGTGCTCGACCGACCAGCCGAGATCGGGATAGGCCGCCATCTGCCGCGCCGGGTCCGCCGCTGCCATTGGCACCACCACCAGCCGCCGGTTCACCTTTTGCCGCCAGTTCATCCGGGCGGTATTTTCCTGTCCGACATAACAGCCCTTGGTAAAGCTGACCCCGGCCAGTTCGGCGGCATTGGTTTCCAGCCACAGAATCTTGTCGCTGCCCAGTTCCGCCCGCCCCTCTGCCACGCCCAGCATCAGCCGGTGCGCGGTCCAATGCGGATCCGCCGCTGCGCCGCCGTCTGAGGCCGGGGCCAGCCAGCGCCAGCCCAGCGCTGCCAGCCGGGGATCGGCCACCGCGCCCGGGCCCGCGCCCGCCGCATCCCGTGCCCAATGCACCGCCAACGCATCGTCGCGGACGATGCCAATCGCCCGCCGCAGCCGATAAAGGCAGAGCCGCCGCACCAGCTCGTCCGCCGCCGCCCGCTCGCAATCCACCACCAGATCATCGCCGTCAGCCCAGATGATGAAATCAAACAGCGCCTTGCCCTGCGCGGTCAACAGCCCGGCCCAGCACGGCAGCGCGCCCAGCACATCGTTGGTGACCAGCCCATTCAGAAATCCCCGCGCATCATCACCGCTGATGCGGAGCAGCGCGCGGTTTGCCAATAAAGTCGCGGCAGAGGGGCTGGCATCTGTCATGGCGACAATTTAAGGGACACAGGGCCAAAGCCCAAGCCCGAATTCCTCGCCCTGCCGCAAAATAAACCCGAAAGCGCCCGATCATGTCTGCCAGCTTGCCCAATCGCCTGACAATCATCCGCCCCGATGACTGGCATGTCCATTTGCGCGATGGACCGCTGCTCGGCGAAATCGTGGCCTATACCGCCCGGCAATTCGCGCGGGCGATTGTGATGCCGAACCTCAGCCCGCCGATTACCCATGCGGCGGCGGCAGCAGACTATCGCGACCGGATCATCGCCGCGACCCCGGCGGGGGTGGATTTTACCCCGCTGATGATCGCCTATCTGACCGACGGGATGGACATTGCCGACATGATCGCGGGCCATGCCGCCGGAATTTTTACCGCCGCCAAACTCTATCCGGCTCATGCCACGACCGGCAGCAGCCATGGCGTCGCCGACATTGCGGGCCTGTATCCGGTGCTGGCGGCGATGGAGGCGGCGGATATGCCGCTGTTGCTGCACGGCGAAGTGACCGACCATGATGTCGATATTTTCGACCGCGAGGCGGTGTTCATCGACCGCCACCTCGGCCCGATTGTCCGCGATTTTCCGGCGCTCAGAGTTGTTTTTGAGCATATCACCACCGCCAATGCCGTGGATTTTGTGGCAGACAGCGGCCCGCTGGTGGCCGCCACCATCACCCCCCAGCATCTGCACATCAACCGCAATGCGATGTTCGCGGGCGGCATCCGCCCCCATGCCTATTGCCTGCCGGTTGCCAAGCGCGAGGAGCATCGCCTCGCTCTGGTCGCCGCCGCCATCTCGGGCAACTCCAAATTTTTTCTGGGCACCGACAGCGCGCCACATCTGCGTAGCGCCAAGGAAAGCGCGTGCGGCTGTGCCGGGATTTTCGGCGCACCCTTTGCCATCGAAAGCTATGCCGCCAGCTTTGCCGAGGCGGGCGCGCTGGACCGGCTGGAGGGTTTTGCCAGCCGCTTTGGCCCGGCCTTTTACCGGCTGCCGGTCAACACCGCCACCGTCACTTTGGTGCGGGGCCAGACGCCAGTGCCCGCAGCGCTGGCGATGGGGGATGAAACGATCATTCCCTTTCATGCCGGTGAAATATTGGATTGGCGCTTGGAGGTTTAGGCCGGCGCGGGGCGCGCCATTTGCCATGCGGCCCGGCTGTAAATCGCCAGCGCAATCCAGATCAGCGGAAAAGCGACCAGATGTGTGGTCGTCAGCGCCTCACCAAACACCAAAATCGCCAGCAAAAATTGAATGGTCGGGCCGATATATTGGATGAGACCAATGGTGGCATAGGACATTTGCCGGGCCGCCGAGGCAAAGAGCAACAGCGGCAGCGCGGTCACCGCCCCGCCCGCGATGAGCAGCCAATCGGTGCTGGCCGGGCCATTGCCAAATGCCGCGACATCGCCCGGCAACCACCACAGCACAAAGGCCAGCGCCAGCGGCAACAGCAGGATCGTCTCGCCCGCCAGCCCGACCAGCGGCCCGACCGGGGCCGATTTGCGGACCAGGCCATAGACGGCAAAGCTCAGCGCCAGCGACAGCGAAATCCACAGGCTGCCCGGCGCCCCCCACGCCAGCAGCGCCACCGCGATGCCGGCCAGCGCCACCGCCAGCCACTGCACCCGGGCCAGCCGCTCGCCCAGAAACAAGGTGCCCAAGAGGACGTTGAGCAGCGGATTGAGAAAATAGCCGAGGCTGGCGGCGGCGATCTGGCCATTGGTCACCGCCCAGATGTAAATCAGCCAATTGGCCCCGATCAGCACCGCCGCCAGCGCCATTGGCCACAGCATTGCCCACGCGGACAGCGCGGCCCGCAGGGCGGCCAGGCGGCGACGGAAAAACAGCAGGACCAGCAGCAACAGCACCGACCAGATGACCCGGTGCGCCACCACCTCCAGCGGGCCAACATGTTTCAACAGATTGAAATAAACCGGCAGAAAGCCCCAGATGGTATAGGCACCAACGGCCTGAACCAGCGCCAGCCGGGCAATCGGCGCAGTGGCGGACCCGGCCGTCACGGCGCGCCGGTCAGATCAGACCGCCACCCACAAACAGGCGCAGCGCACACAGGCCCATCACCACCAGACAGACATTGCGCCCCGTATTCTTGGCCGACAACAGCCCCAGCAACAGGCCGAAGGCGGCAATCGGCAGGATGAACCAATTGACCCAGCCCAGCAGGGGAATGGTGGTCGGGATGGCCAGGAGCAAGGCGATGATGCCGATGATGATCGAAAGGATGTTGAGCATGGCCAGCGTCTGCCACAGGTCGGGCAGGCCAGCAAGCGGGGCATCGACCAGCCGCAAACCCCGGGCCACCAGCGCCCGGCCCCCACCCGCCGCCGTGCCGCTTTGGCACAGCAAAACCCTAACAAAGGCTTAACCATTAACCCTCTTCTTTTGCTGATTATTAACCCCGAATGGCCTAGTCATAGGCCAATCAAAGGGAGCCAGCGTGATGAAATCCGGTGCAAAATATATGGTCGCTGCGGCGCTGGTGGCGGTTGCTGCCCTGGGCGGATGTCGGGGCGCGCCGGCGGACAAGGCGGAATTGGCCAATCTGGACGATGGGTTGGCCGCCGAAGACCCGGTCATCAAGGGCGCGCTGGAGGACCAGATTTTGGTCGATCCCAAATTGGTGGGCCAGGCCAATCAAAATGCCGCAACCCCCGGTAACCGCCCGAATGATGGCGCATCTCCGGCGGTCGGCGGCACCAAATTGGCGGCGGATGCCGAAGCGGCTGGCCGCGCCGCCGCCGGCACATTGGTCGCCGCACCCGCGCCGATGGCATTTGAGGAGGGCTGTGCAGATTGCGCGGCGGAGCGCCCGGCAACCTTGGGCGCGATGGCGCGCGATCAGGGCAAGTGCGACGCCAAATTAACCTATGCCGCCGACTGGGCAAACCGCCTGCCCGCTGCATTCCGGGTTTATCCCAAGGCGCTGGTGCGCGAGGCTGCGGGCGTGGACGGCGGCAAATGCAATATCCGCGTCGTCAATTTCCAGACCGCCGCGTCCAAACAGGCGGTGCTGGATTATTACCACACCATGGCCACCCGGGCGGGATATAGCAGCGAGCACCGGCTGCGCGGCGATGAACATTATCTGGGCGGAACCAAGGGCAATCAGGCATTTGTCATCATGCTGCGCCGCGACGGCAGCATGACCGACGTCGATCTGGTGGCCAGCGGCGGACGTTAACCCGCCAGCGCCTTAAATCAACCCGGCGAGCGGGCTGGACGGATCGGCATATTTGCGCGTCTGCATGCGCCCCGCCAGATAGGCATCGCGGCCCGCCGCCACCGCCAGCTTCATCGCCCGGGCCATGCGCAGCGGGTCCTTTGCCTCGGCAATCGCGGTGTTCATCAGCACGCCGTCACAGCCCAATTCCATCGCCACCGCCGCATCGCTGGCGGTGCCCACGCCGGCATCGACCAGCACCGGCACCGTGGCGCCCTCGACAATCAGCCGGATCGTCACCCGGTTCTGGATGCCCAGCCCTGACCCAATGGGCGCGCCCAGCGGCATGACCGCCACCGCGCCCGCATCCTCAAGCTGTTTGGCAGCAATGGGATCATCGGTGCAGTAAACCATCGGCAAAAAGCCTTCATTCGCCAAAATCTCCGTCGCGCGCAGGGTTTCGCGCATGTCGGGATAGAGCGTCCGGGCCTCGCCCAGCACCTCCAGCTTCACCAAATCCCAGCCGCCCGCCTCGCGCGCCAGCCGCAGGGTGCGAATCGCCTCATCGCCGGTGAAACAGCCCGCCGTATTGGGCAAATAGGTAATTTTGGCCGGATCAATATAATCGGTCAGCATCGGCGCGCCGCGATCGGCAACATTCACCCGCCGCACCGCCACCGTCACAATTTCCGCCCCCGACGCCGCAACGGCGGCGGCATTTTCGGCAAAGTCACGGTATTTCCCGGTCCCGACAATCAGCCGCGAGGTGAAACTGCGCCCGGCGACTGTCCAGCCATCGGGCTGGCCCTCATGCTCCGCCACCGCTCATCCTCCCCCCACAAAATGGACAATTTCCAGTTCATCGCCCGGCGCGATTAGCGCGGTGCCAAAGGTTGATCGCGCGACAATTTCCCGGTTGCGCTCCACCGCCACCTTGGCTGGCGGCAGGCCCAGCTCATCCAGCAATCCCGCAATGGTAATGGCCGCCACCGCCCGCGCCTCGCCATTCAAATTGATGTGGATCATCGCCGCCGCCCTTTCGTGGCTTTTGCAAAACGCTGCGCCTGCATATAGGCTGCGTACCCGACACCGCAACCACCGGAAGGGCCGCGAGCGATGGCGACAATGCCGCTGATCTATGTGCTGAACGGTCCCAACCTCAATCTGCTCGGCACCCGCGAGCCAGAGATTTACGGCCATGACACGCTGGACATGATCGCCGAGCGGCTGCACGCCCAGGCGGCGGCGCTGGGGGTGGTGCTGGACATGCGGCAAAGCAATCATGAGGGGCATTTGATCGACTGGCTGCACGAGGCGCATTTTGCGGGCGCGCGCGCCGTGCTCCTCAACGCCGGGGGCTATACCCACACGTCCATCGCCATCCATGATGCGATCAAATCCATCGCGGTGCCGGTGATTGAGGTACATCTGTCCGACCCGCTGACGCGCGAGCCATTTCGCCACATCAGCTATGTCGGCATGGCGGCACGGGCCTGTTTTTCCGGCCATGGCGCGGCCAGTTACACGCTGGCGCTGGACGCGGCGGCGGCTCTCTGACAATAGGGCGGCAGACGGCACCGCCGATGGGCGGCCGACGGAACCGCCGATGATAGGGGATGAAATGGGCGAGAAATCCGCAGATCGCATGAATATCGATGCGGCATTTGTGCGCGAATTGGCCGAAATGCTGGACGCCACCGGGCTGAGCGAAATTGAGGTCGAGGACGGCGAGCGCAAGATCCGCGTCGCCCGCACCCTGACGATGGCCGCGCCAGTGGCGGCCCCGGCGGCGGTGATGGCCGCGCCAGCGGCAGCGGCCCCGGCTGCCGCGCCCGCACCACTTTCTGCCCCGGCGGGTGATGCGGTGAAATCGCCGATGGTCGGCACCGCATTTCTGGCCCCCGATCCGGCAGCCGCGCCATTTGCGGCGGTTGGCGCGGCGGTCAAGGCGGGCGACACGATCCTGTTGATCGAGGCGATGAAGGTGATGAACCCGATCACCGCGCCGACCAGCGGCACCCTGCTGGCGATCCATGTCGAAAACAGCCAGCCGGTGGAGTTTGACCAGCCGCTGTTCACCATCGGCTGATGCCCGGATGACCGCCAGCATCACCCCAATCGAGAAATTGCTGATCGCCAATCGCGGCGAAATTGCCCTGCGCATCCATCGCGCGGCCCACGAAATGGGCATCAAGACGGTGGCGGTTCACAGCACCGCCGACGCCGACGCCATGCATGTCCGGCTGGCGGACGAGGCGGTGTGCATTGGCCCGCCAGCGGCGCGCGACAGCTATCTCAACATTCCGGCGATTATTTCCGCCGCCGAGGTGACAAATGCGACCGCCATCCACCCCGGCTATGGCTTTTTGTCGGAAAATGCCCGCTTTGCCGAAATCGTTGAATCGCACGGGCTGATTTTTGTGGGGCCGAAGCCGGAACATATCCGCACCATGGGCGACAAGGTCGCGGCCAAGCAAACCGCGGGCGCGGTCGGCATGCCGCTGGTGCCGGGGTCCGACGGCGCGGTCAGCGACATTGCCGAGGCCAAGGCGATTGCCGCCGCCACCGGCTATCCGGTCATCATCAAGGCGGCGTCTGGCGGCGGCGGGCGCGGCATGAAAATCTGCACCGGTCCGGACGATCTGGAAAGCCTGATGGCGCAGGCCGGACGCGAGGCGGAGGCGGCATTTGGCGACGCCACTGTCTATATCGAGAAATATCTGGGCAACCCCCGGCATATCGAGTTTCAGATTTTCGGGGACGGGCGCGGCAACGCCATCCATCTGGGCGAACGCGATTGTTCGCTGCAACGCCGCCACCAAAAAGTGCTCGAAGAGGCCCCCTCGCCGGTCATCACCGCCGCCGAGCGGGCGCGGATGGGCAAAATCGTCGCCGATGCCATGGCCGCGATGCACTATCGCGGCGCGGGCACCATCGAATTTCTGTGGGAAAATGGCGAATTTTACTTCATCGAGATGAACACCCGGATTCAGGTGGAACATCCCGTCACCGAAATGATCACCGGCTTTGATCTGGTGCGCGAACAAATCCGCATCGCCGCTGGCCATGATTTGTCGGTGGCGCAGGAGGATCTGGAGTTTCGCGGCCACGCCATGGAATGCCGGATCAATGCCGAGGATCCCCGCACCTTCCTGCCCTCACCCGGCACCGTGACCCATTATCATGCGGCGGGCGGGATGCATGTGCGGGTCGATAGCGGGCTATATGCCGGATATAAAATCCCGCCCTATTATGACAGCATGATCGGCAAGCTGATCGTCTATGGCCGCAGCCGCGAAAGCTGTATGATGCGGATGCGCCGGGCGCTGGAGGAAATGGTGGTGGCGGGCGTGAAAACCAACATCCCGCTGCACCA
>DAIUBZ010000029.1:0-13136 GCA_036846445.1 Sphingopyxis sp.
TCGCTGACCGGCATCCATTCGCGGTAAACCTGTTCGGCCACCGCGCGCCGGACCGTCCAGTCGCCCTCTGTCTCTGGCTGGTGATTTTCCGCGCCATCGGTATAGGCATCGTTGGTCAGTTCATGGTCGTCCCACTGGGCGATCATCGGCAAAATCTGGTGTAACCGCTGCAAATCCGGGTCGGCGCGGTAGCTGGCGTAGCGCAGCCGGTAATCGGCCAGGGTGACGATTTCATGGGTCGGAAGAACGTCGCGCCCCGCCACTTTCTGCGCCGCGCTGGGGTAAGTGCCGCCGGGATATTCATACAGATAATCGCCGACATGCACCGCCAGATCAATGTCGCCGCGCGCCGCCGCATGGGCATAGGCGTTGAAATGGCCAAAGGGCAGGTTGGAACAGGAAAATAGCGCCAGATTGAAGCGCGCCACATCGCCCGCAGGCAGGGTGCGGGTGCGGCCCACTGGCGACACGCTGCCATCGGGCGCGATAAAGCGGAAATAATACCAGCGGTTGTTGCTGAGGCCGGTCGCCGTCACCTTGGCGCAAAAATCGCGGTCCGCGCGCGCGGCGGCCGTGCCGCCGCTGACAATGCGGGCAAAACTGGCGTCTTCGGCCACTTCATAGCGCAAATCGCTGTCGTTGGCGGCGGCGTAGCGCGTCCACAACAGCACCGACGTCGCCGCTGGTTCGCCGCTGGCGACATTGTGGGTAAAGCCGGTGGCAAAGGCCGCCTGCGCCGCGCCGGGCAGCGCCAGCGCCAGCGTGCCCGCTGCCGACAGCTTGATAAGGGTGCGGCGATCCAGGTTGGCCCAATGTTGATTCACGGCTGGTTCCTTCCGATGTGCGGCCGCCAGGGCCACCCCCGTCAAAGCGGCCAAAGGTGACAGGGTGATGACCCGCGCGCGGCTGGGGCTGGATTGCCTGGTCCGGCCAGCCGATCGACCAACCTGCCACCTGCGACAGTTTGCCCATTGCGTCCTGCCAATGCAATGGGGGTGTGGACGGCACCGGGGGGGCTTCGCGGCGGGCGGTGGATATGGTAACCGCCGGGCCATGACTGAGAATGCCCCCCTCCGCCGCCCGCTTGCGCCCCTGACCCCCGCCGAACTGGTTGCCGCGATGGCGGCGGATGCCCGGGGCGTGGTGCCGGTGCTGGCGGCGGCGTCCACGGCAGTGCGCGCGGCGGCGCTGGCGGCGGCGGCGGCGGCGCTGCGCGCGGATGCGGGGACGATTTTGGCGGCCAATGCGCTGGACATGGCGGCGGGGGCGGCGCGCGGCCTGTCGGCGGCGATGCTGGACCGGTTGCGCCTGGACGGCGCGCGGCTGGACGCAATTGCTGGCGCGGTGGCGACGGTGGGCGGCCTCGCTGATCCCGTGGGCCAGGTGATCGACACGGCGACGCGGCCCAACGGGCTGGTCCTCAGCCGGGTGCGGGTGCCGATTGGCGTGATCGGGATTGTCTACGAAAGCCGCCCCAATGTCACCGCCGATGCCGCGGCGCTGGCGGTAATGGCGGGCAATGCCGTCATCCTGCGCGGTGGCAGCGAGGCGGTGCACAGCAACCGCGCCATCCACGCCGCCATGGCGCGCGGGCTGGCCAGCGCCGGGCTGCCCGCCGCCGCAATCCAGTTGGTTCCGGATCAGGACCGGGCGGTGGTCGGGGCGATGCTTGCGGCACAAGGCGCGATTGACATGATCATTCCGCGCGGCGGCAAAGGGCTGGTGGCGCGGGTGCAGGCCGATGCCCGGGTGCCGGTGCTGGCCCATCTGGACGGCATTTGCCACAGCTATATCGACGGCGCGGCGGACCCGGCCATGGCCCGGGCGCTGGTGGTCAATGCCAAAATGCGGCGCACCGGCATCTGCGGAGCGACCGAGACGGTGTTGATTGACCGCGCCTTTCCGGACGCGGCGGGGGTGATCGCCGCGCTGCTGGATGCCGGGTGCGAGGTGCGCGGCGATGCCGGGGTTCAGGCGCTGGATCCGCGGGTGCATGCGGCCAGCGACGTTGATTGGGACACGGAATATCTGGACGCGATTGTCGCGGCGGCGCTGGTCGACGGGCTGGACGGGGCGACCGCGCATATCGCCCGGCACAGCAGCCACCACACCGATGCGATCATCACCGCCGATCCCGCCCGGGCCGAGGCGTTTCTGGCGCGGGTGGACAGCGCCATCGTGATGTGGAACGCCAGCACCCAATTTGCCGACGGCGGCGAATTTGGCTTGGGCGCGGAAATGGGGATCAGCACCGGGCGGCTGCACGCGCGCGGCCCGGTGGCGCTGGAGGGGCTGACGACCTATAAATGGGTGGTGCGCGGCACCGGCCAGTTGCGGCCTTGACGACCACCAGCGTGCGTCCGGCCAAACCGGCCCGCCCGATCCTGACCGGCCTGCTCGGCGGCAGTTTCAACCCCGCGCATGGCGGTCATCTCGCGATCAGCCAACAGGCAATGGCAGCGCTGGGGCTGGACGCGCTGTGGTGGCTGGTGTCGCCGGGCAATCCGCTGAAAGCCGCCAGCGACATGGCCCCGCTGGCGGCGCGGCTGGCGGCGGCGGCGGCGGTCGCGCGCGGCACCGGCGTGACCGCGACCGCGATCGAGGCTGAGCTTGGCACCCGCTATACCATCGACACGCTGCGCGCGCTGATTCGCCGCTTTCCACGCCGCCGCTTCATCTGGGTGATGGGGGCCGACAATCTGGCGACATTCGACCGGTGGCGGGATTGGCAGGATGTGGCGAGGCTGTTGCCGATTGCGGTTGTGGCGCGTCCGGGATATGATGCCGCAGCGGCTGAGGGTGAAGCGGCCGCGTGGTTGCGGCGCAATTTCCGGCCCGCCGATCAATCATCGTCCTGGCCGGAATGGAGTTTGCCTGCGCTGGTGAGTTTGGAATTTGCCCCCGATCTGCGGTCGGCCAGTGCCATTCGCGCTGGCGATCCGCGCTGGTTCGACCGGTTGGCCGGGACCAGCGTGCGCGATCCGCTCACCCGCCGCCTCCACCATGTTGACCCGCTGCCCACCCCGCCATCAAAGGACTGCACTTGACTGCCACCGCGCCTGTTTCGCCCGCCACTGCCGACCCTGTTGCTGCGGGCGACGCCCTGCATGAATTGACCCTGCATCAGCTTGATGAGGATCAGGCGCAGGACGTCATTTCCATCCCGCTGGCGGGCAAGAGCAGCGTGGCGGATTATATGGTGATCGCCAGCGGGCGCTCGACCCGGCAAGTGGCGGCAATGGCCGACAAGCTGGCGCGCCGGATCAAGACCGACATGGGCCAGTTGGTGCGGATCGAGGGGTTGCCCGCCGCCGATTGGGTGTTGATCGATGCCGGGGATGTGGTCATTCACCTGTTCCGGCCAGAGGTCCGCAGCTTTTACAATCTGGAACGGATGTGGTCATTCGGCGAGGCCCCGGCGGTTCCGGCGGCCTGAGCCTGCCCGCCCGGCCCGCGCCATGAAATTGCACATCATTGCGCGCGGGCGAATCGGGCGGGGACCAGAGGCGGAATTGGTGGCGCGCTATGTCCAGCGCATTGGCTGGCCGGTGCAATTGACCGAATTGCCGGACAGCGACGGCACTCTGCCTGCCAAGGCGGCGGGGGCACGCCGGGTGTTGCTGGATGAACAGGGCGCGGGGCTGACGTCGCAGGCGCTGGCTGAGCTGCTGGCGGGGTGGCGCGACGCTGGGGTGCGCGAGGCGGCATTCTGCATCGGCGGCGCGGATGGTTTTGCCGCCGATGAAATCACCAGCGCCGATCAATTGCTCAGCTTTGGCCGAGCCACCTGGCCGCATTTGCTGGTGCGGGCCATGCTCGCCGAACAATTGTACCGCGCCACCGCCATCATCGCCGGCCACCCCTATCACCGCGAAGGCAAGCGGCGATGACGCGCGCGGGATGGGCCGCCGGGGTGATGGCGGCGGCGGCGCTGGGCGCGGTCGGCTGGGCGCTGGTTCGCCCGGCCACCGCGCAATTGGCAGCCGAACCAGCGGCAGTGGCTGCGGCGGAACGCGTCCGCTTGGCCGAGGCAAAGGCCCAATCGGCGGCGGCGGCGGCACGCAGCGGCGCGCTGACGCGGGAGGCGGCCACGGCCAAGTCCGCCGCCGCCGCAGCGCGCGCGCGGCTGGCGGCGCTGGCGCTCAGGATTCAGGCGGGGGAAGCGGACATTGCCGCTGGCGAGGCGCGGCTGGCGCTGGTGACGCAGCAGGTGCGGGGCCAGCAGGCGCGGCTGGATGCCGCGCGTGCGCCGCTGTTGCTGCTGACCGCTTCGCTGCACCAGATCAGCCGCCAACCCCCGGCGGCGGTGTTTGTCCAGCCGGGGTCGCTGCGCGATATCGTCCACAGCCGCGCCGTGCTGGAGGCGGCATTGCCGGTGATCGAGACCCGCACGACCGCAGTACGCCGCGAGTTGGCCAGCCTGGCTGGACTGCGCCGTCAGGCCGCCGTGGCGCTGGCCGCGCTGACCGCCAGCCGGGCGGAGCTGACCAGGCGGCGGGCGGAGCTGGGCGCTGAGGAAACGGCGCAGCGGCTGCGCGCCCGCAGCCTGACGGGATCAGCGCGATATGAAGCCGACCGGGCGCTGGGGCTGGGCGAACAGGCGCGTGATATTACCGATTTGATGGACCAACTGGCGGACGACAGCGCCACTCGCGCCGAACTTGCCCGGTTGGCGGGCCCGGTGCTGCGCCCCGCCGACCCCGCCGCGCCGCTGGCTGATGGTGCCGCACCCGTCGCAGCCGCCGGTGGGCCTGCACCTGCCGCCGCGCCGGATCGGGCGGGTGCGTTTCGCCTGCCCGTGATCGGGCGAATCACCACCGGGGTGGGCGAGGTCAGCGCCACCGGGGTGCGTTCGCGCGGGCTGACCATCGCTCCGCCGCCGGGCGCACAGGTCGTGGCCCCGGCGGACGGGCGGGTGACCTTTGCCGATGATTATCGCAGCTATGGCAAAATCATCATCATCGACCATGGCGATGGCTGGGCGTCGCTGATTTCCGGCATGGCGGCGCTGTCGGTGGCGGTGGGCGACAATCTGGTTCAGGGTGCGCCGATTGGCCGGGGCGGGGCGGCGGGCAGGCGCGTCACCGTGGAATTGCGGCGGCAGGGGCGCCCGGTCGATGTTGCGGCGCTGATCGGTTGACCCCGGTTAACACCCAGGCGTCCGGCTGCGCCAAAGCGGGATGCCGCCGCTTTGGCGCGGATCTGGTGCGGCGTGGGGCTTGGCGGGGCGGGCCGGGCGGCATATAGATTGAGATGAACCCCCAGATGATGAAGGCGACTCCAATGGCCCATGCCCACCCCACCACCGCCCTCAGCCGCCGCTGGCTGGTGTGGCAGGGGGCGGCGGCGCTCAGCGCGATTGCCCTGGTGCCGCTGGCCATCACCGCGATGGCCCCCGCCGCGACCGCCAAGGTGGACCGCGCCACGACCAATGAAATGGCGCGGTTCATGGACGTGTTCCTTGAAGTGCGGAACCAATATGTCGAACCGGTCAGCGATGCCAAGCTGATCGAAGGGGCGATCAACGGCATGTTGACCAGCCTGGATCCGCATAGCGGCTATCTGGATGCGCGGGGCTTTACCCAGCTTCGCACCCAGACCGACGGCCAATATGGCGGGCTGGGCCTGTCGGTGACGATGGAGGAAAATGTCGTCAAGGTGATTGCACCGCAAGCCGACACCCCCGCCGACCGCGCCGGGGTCAAGCCCGGCGATTACATCACCCATATCGACAATGAATTGATCGTCGGCATGACGCTGGACGAGGCGGTGGACAAGATGCGCGGCAAACCGGGCACCAAAATTGATCTGCGGCTGGTGCGCGAGGGCCGGGACAAGCCCATTGAGGTCAGCATTGTCCGCGAAATCATCGAGCTGAAGCCGGTGAAATGGGCGGTGGACGGCAAGATCGGCGTGCTGACGATCAGCAGCTTTTCCGCCAATGTGGCCGATGAACTGAATGCGGCCATGCTGGCGGTGGACCGGTCGCTGGGCGGGCGCACGGCGGGCTATGTGCTGGATTTGCGCGCCAACCCGGGCGGATTGCTGGACGAGGCGGTGGCGGTGAGCGACCTGTTTCTGGAACGCGGCGAAATCGTATCGCAGCGCGGACGGGCCAAGGGCGATGTCGAGCGCTATTTTGCCAAGGCCGGTGAGGCGGCCAAGGGGCTGCCGGTGATTGTCCTGATCAACAGCGGCTCGGCATCGGCGTCGGAAATTGTCGCGGGCGCGCTTCAGGATCACCGCCGGGCGCTGGTGATGGGCGAACGCAGCTTTGGCAAGGGGTCGGTCCAGACCGTCCTGCCGCTCAGCGACACCACTGCGCTGCGCCTGACCACGGCCCGCTATTTCACCCCGTCGGGCCGCTCGGTTCAGGAGGGCGGGATTGAGCCGGACATTGCCGTGCCGCAACTGAGCGATCCTGATTATCAAAACCGGCCGAAGTTTCGCGAATCCGACCTGCGCCGCCATTTGGTAAACACCGGCAAGGTGGACAATGAGGCGCTGGAAAAGGACGCCAAGCCCGATCCGCGCTTCACCGCCACGGTGGACGAACTGAAGGCCAAGGGCATCAGCGATTTCCAGCTCCATTATGCGCTGGAAACCATCCGCCGCACCGATGGGGCGGTGCCGCGCATGGCGGCAGCGGCCACCCGCGCCGCGCCGGCGACCCGGCGCAACTGACCAGTGGCACCGGCGAGCGCAGGCTGGGCGGCGCTGCTGATACCAGCGGGGCTGTATGGCGGGGCGCTGGTGGCCCAATATGGCTTTGGCCTGCCGCCGTGCGAGATGTGTTATTGGCAGCGTTGGCCGCACCAGGCGGCGATATTGCTTGCGGCGGCGGCACTGATTGCCGCGCCGCGCCGCCCCCGGTTCGCCGGCGGGTTGATCCTGCTCGCCGCGCTGGCGGTGGCGGCCAGCGGGGCGATTGGCGCATTTCATGCCGGGGTCGAATATGGCTGGTGGCCGGGGCTGACCCAGTGTAGCGCCGCGCGGCGCGGCCCGGTGTCGATTGACGACATCATGGCGGTGCCGATCATTCGCTGTGACGCCGCGCCATGGACATTTGGCCCCTTGTCATTGGCCGGGTTCAACGCCATTTTCTCGATTGCCGGCGCGGGCCTGATCGTGGGGTTGCTGCGCCGCCGGAGCAATTTGCCATGACCCGTCACCCATTCACCGACCCCGCCGCCACCGCCAGCATGATCCGGGTGAACCAAGCCGGGGAATTTGGGGCCCAGCGCATTTATGCCGGGCAATTGGCGGTGATGGGCAACCGCTCCCCCGCCGCCCGCGCCATCGCCCATATGGCGCAGCAGGAGGAAAAGCACCGCCGCTTTTTCGACCAGTTGATGGTGAAGCGGCGGGTGCGGCCCACCGTGCTGACGCCATTTTGGGATGTTGCCGGCTTTGCGCTGGGCGCAGTCACCGCCGCGATTGGCCCGCGCGCGGCCATGGCCTGCACCGCCGCTGTGGAAACGGAAATCGATCGCCATTATGGCGAGCAACTGGACCAATTGGGCGACAGCGATCCCGAACTGGCCACCGCCATCGCCGAATTTCGCGCGGAGGAGGTCGAGCATAAGCAAACCGCAATTGATGCAGGCGCGGAGCAAGCCGTGGGCTATCCGGTCATGGCGGCGGTGATTCGCGCGGGATGCCGCACCGCAATCGCGCTGGCCAAGCGGATTTAGGCGACTGTTCATCGCCGAGCCATGGCGCGGTTGTTACACCCGCGATTTGAACCAGGGGATCTGACCGATGACCAGACTGCCTTTTGCCGCGATATTGCTGGCCGTGGCCGGGGCGGCTGCCCCCGCTGCGGCTCAGCCGGTGCCCCCTGCCCCCGCGCCGGGCGGTGAGCGCATTCAACAGGCGATTGTGTTTGGCGATGATGCCTGCCCGCCCGCGCAGGGCGATGAAATCGTCGTCTGCGCCAAATTGCCGGAAGGCGACCGCTACCGCATCCCGCAAATATTTCGCCAATATGACCCGAACAGCCCGCGCAACGAGGCATGGACCAACCGGGTCGTCGCGCTGGAGCGGATTGGCCGGTTTGGCACCGACAGCTGCTCACCGGTCGGTGCGGGCGGCTTTACCGGCTGCATGGGCCAGATGATCGCGGGCGCCTATATCGAGCGGGCGGCGACGGACAAGGTGAGCTGGGACAAATTGATCGCCGAGGAACGGGGCAAGCGGCTGGCCGGGATTGACGCAGCATCGGCGGAGGTCGAGGCCGCAGTGGTTGCCGCCGAGCGCGAATTGGCGGAGCGCCAGCGCCGCGATGCCGAATTGGAAGAACGCGGCGGCGCGCCCGCACCGGACGCGGCGGCGACTGCCACCGGCCCGGATGCGCCGTTGCCAGCCATCCCGCCGCGCCGACCCTGAACTCGCACTGCTGCTAGAGCGCATTTCGACCTGATTGAATCAGGTCGAGCGCTCTAGCCCCTTAAGTTGCCGCGATTTTTAGAGCCGTCAGATGATGCCATCTGACTGGAAATCGCGCTAAACCCCGAACGCCACGCGCACCGCCGCCCCGGCCCAGCCGAGCAGCAGGACGATCGCCGCACCGCTGGTCCAGCGGGCCAGGGGCGCACTGCCCCACCGGCGGAGCGGCGGGGCAGCCAGGGCGACGAGCATCAGTGCCGCCAGCGCCCCCGCCGCCGTCCATTCGCCCGCGCCACTGGTGGCGGCCAGGCCGAAGCATAGCCCCGCCAGCGGCCCGGCGAGCAACGCGGCGGCCGTGCGCACTGCCCGCCGCATCACCCCGGCAGGCGGCCCCGTGACCGGCGGCGCGGGCCGACCAAATGTCCGCCAGCCCAGCCCCACCGCCGCGCTGGCCAGGCTGAGCGCCAGCAACAGGTTCAGCAATCCCTGACCCAGCGCGCCATTGGCCCACACCCCCCCGCTGGCCGCTGCGCCAGCGATGGCGGCGGCGATGGCCCCGGTGACCGCGATTTGACCCCAGCCGTCGGCGCATTCATTGGCCCGGCCACCGGGGTGGCCGTCGGCGTGTGCCAGCAATATGGCGGCAAATGCGGCGATCAGCGCGTCCATGGCACGGCGGGCTGGGCATCCGGCGTGGCCCGGTGGCCGCTTTTGGCGGCATACATGTCGCGGTCGGCAGCGGCGATAATTGCTGCCTCGTCCATCGCCGGGTCCAGCATCGCCACGCCAAAGCTGGCGGTCAGGGGGAAAGTCAGCCCGTTATACTCTGCTGGGTGGGCGGCGAAATCCGCCATCAGCGTGGCCGCCTTGCGCCGCGCGGTCGGCTCGTCAATATGGTCCAAAATCACGCCAAATTCATCGCCGCCGATCCGCGCGGCCAAATCGGTGGTGCGGATGCCAGCGCTCAGCCGCCGGGCGATTTCCATCAGGGCGAAATCGCCCACGCCATGGCCGTGGCGGTCATTGATGGCCTTCAACCCATCCACATCGACAAAGATCAGCGCCATCGTCTCGCCATAGCGTTGCCGCCGGGCGATCCGCTGGTGCAGCGCCGACAGGAAATAGCGGCGATTGTACAGTGGGGTCAGCGTGTCGCGTTCGGACACCCGTTCCAATTCGCCGCAGGCAATTTTCAAAACCCGGTTTTCGCGGGTCAGCGCCGCAATCTGGCGCCGCAAATCGGCGATGATTGCGGCGTCATCCGGCCCGGCGCTGCGCGCAGTGGCCAACCCGTGACTGTGCACAACCTTTTCCGGTTTCACCGTCCACCTCCACTCACCGCGCTGCACCCCATCGCGCGAGCTTAAACAGGATTGGATACCAAAGATTTAATGCTACCCGGCCCGGTGCTGGACCGGGGGTTTCGCCGCCGCCCCGGACGCGATAGAGGCAGGCTTTGCCGCGCCCGCCGCCGGGAGATGATGATGCCGCATGATTCGTCCGTCGCCGCTCCGCCGATTGCCATCATCATGGGCAGCCAGTCGGATTGGGCAACGATGCGCCATGCCGCCGATATGCTGGCCGCGCTGGCGGTGGCCCATGATGTCCGGATTGTGTCGGCCCACCGCACCCCGCAGCGGATGGTGGATTTTGCCGCCGGGGCCACCGCCGCCGGGCGGCGGGTGATCATCGCCGGGGCGGGCGGGGCGGCCCATTTGCCCGGCATGGTGGCGGCCTTGACGCCGGTGCCGGTGCTGGGGGTGCCGGTGCAGTCGGCGGCGCTGGCGGGCATGGACAGCTTGCTCTCGATTGTCCAGATGCCGGGCGGCGTGCCGGTGGCCACTTTTGCGATTGGCAAGGCAGGGGCGATCAATGCCGCACTGTTTGCGGCGGCCATGCTGGCGGCGGGTGATGCCGCGCTGGCGGCGCGGCTGGCGGCGTGGCGGGCGGAGCAGACGGCGGCAGTGGCGGCCGCCCCGGATACCGGCGCATGATCCCGGCGCCGCTGCCTGTTGGTGCGACGATTGGCCTTCTCGGCGGCGGCCAATTGGGCCGGATGCTGGCGGCGGCGGCGGCGCGCCTGGGCTTTGCGGTGCATATTTACACGCCGCAGGCCGACGCGGTCGCGGGCGCGGTGGCAGCCCAGATCACCCATGGCGCATGGGACGATGCGCCGTTGCTGGCGGGCTTTGCGCGCGATTGCGCCGTCATCAGCTATGAATTTGAAAATGTGCCGCTGGCCACGGCGCGGATGCTGGCCGACCATGTGCCGGTGCGGCCCGGCCCGGCGGCGCTGGCGGCGACGCAGGACCGGCTGGCGGAAAAGCGTTTTGCCGCCGGGCTGGGCATCCCCACCGCGCCTTTCGCTGCGGTGGACAATCCGGCCATGCTGGCGGTCGCGGCCGATCAATTGGGCCTGCCGCTGCTGCTGAAAAGCCGCCGGATGGGCTATGATGGCAAGGGCCAGGCACGATTGGCCGCGCCCGATCAGGCGCACGCGGCATGGGACGCGGTGGGCGGTCAGGCCGCGATTGCCGAGGGGCTGGTGGATTTTGCCGCCGAATTTTCGGTCATATTGGTGCGCGGGCTGGACGGGGCGGTGCGCTATTGGGACAGCCCGCACAATGTCCACGCCGATGGCATATTGGCGCGGTCCAGCCTGCCCGCCCCGCCGGTCATCGCGGGCCAGCTGGCGGCGGCCCGGGCGATGGCGGCTGCGGCGGCGGCGGCGCTGGACTATGTCGGCGTCATGGCGGCGGAGTTTTTCGCAACCGGTGTCGGCCCGGTGCTGAATGAAATCGCGCCGCGTGTCCACAACAGCGGCCATTGGACGATCGAGGGTGCGGTGACCTGTCAGTTTGAAAACCACATCCGCGCCATCGCTGGCTGGCCGCTGGGCGACACCGCCACCCGCGCCCTGCCGGTGGTCATGGACAATCTGATTGGGCCGGACATTGCCCGCCTGCCGCTGCTGTTGGCCGACCCGGCGGCGCGGGTGCATCATTATGGCAAGCGGGGTCAGGCGGCGGGGCGCAAGCTGGGCCATGTGACATGGTGCGGGCAGGCCGCGACATGAACCGACCCGAAATCGTGCTGATCCTGGCGCGGGGCAGCAATGGCGTGATCGGCGTCGATGGCACGCTGCCGTGGCGCATTCCTGCCGATTTGCGCCGGTTCAAACAATTGACGATGGACCGGCCCATGGTGATGGGGCGCAAAACCTTTGACAGCCTGCCCGGCCTGTTGCCGGGCCGCCGCCATATCGTCCTGACCCGCAACACCAATTGGACAGCAGACGGGGCAGAGGTGGCGGGCAGCATCGGGGCGGCGCTGCTGCTGGCCAATGCGCCGCAGGTGATGGTGATCGGCGGCGCGCAAATCTATGCCGCATTCCTGTCACTGGCCGACCGGATTGAACTCACCGAAGTGGCCGCCGCCCCGGCGGGCGATACGCGGGTGGACGCGCCCGACCCCGCATTGTGGCAGGAAATCGCCCGCAGTGACCATCCGGCTGACCCGGCGGCGAACCGCCCCGCCTTTGCCTTTGTCACCCTTGTCCGACGGCAGGCGGCATGATCCAGCGGCTCAGCGGCCATGCCCGCACCCCCGATGCCTGGCGCGGCGGCGTGATTGCGCTGGGCAATTTTGACGGTTTTCATGCCGGGCACCAGGCGGTCGTGGGCCGGGCGGTGCGCCACGCCCGGGACGAGGAGCGGCCAGCCATTGTCGCCACGTTCGACCCCCATCCGGTGCGCCATTTTCGCCCCGATGCCGCGCCGTTTCGCCTGACCAGCCTGGACCAGCGCGCCGAATTGTTCGCCGCCGCCGGGGCCGATGCGATGCTGGTCCTGCCGTTCGACGCCGCGCTGGCCGCCACCAGCGCGGAAGATTTCATCACCGACCTGTTGCTGGACCGCTTTGGCGCGGCGGGGGTGGTAACGGGCGCGGATTTTGTGTTCGGCAACCGGCGCGGCGGCAATGTGGTGACGCTGGCGGAATTCGCCCGCCGCCGGGGGTTTTTCACCGAAATGGTCGCGCCGGTCGATGACGCGGCCGAGGTGATATCGTCCAGCCGCATCCGCGCCGCGCTGGTCGCGGGCGATCCCGCCGCCGCGGCCCGGCTGCTCACCCGGCCATTTGCGGTGCGCGGGGTGGTGCAACATGGCGATAAAAATGGCCGCAAATTGGGCTATCCGACCGCCAATCTGGACATGGGCGACTATCTGCGTCCGCGCTATGGCATTTATGCGGTCACTGGGCGGCTGGCCGATGGCACGGTGCTGCGCGGGGCGGCCAATCTGGGCATCCGGCCCAGCTTTGACCCGCCAAAGGAATTGCTGGAGCCGCATTTTTTCGACTTTTCCGGCGATTTATATGGCCAGACGATTGACGTTGCTTTCCACGCCTTCATCCGGCCAGAGGCGAAATTTGCCAGCTTAAGCGCGCTGACCGCGCAAATGGCACAGGATTGCGCCGCCGCCGATCAGGCCTTAAGCGCCATGGGCTATGACTGACACGCCTGACTATAAATCCACCGTTTTCCTGCCTGTCACGCCCTTTCCAATGAAGGCGGGGCTGCCCCAGCGCGAACCGCAGATTTTGGCGGGGTGGCAGGCGGCGGACCTGTATCGCCAGCTGCGCCGCGCGCGGGCCGGGCGGGAGAAGTTCATCCTCCACGATGGCCCGCCCTATGCCAATGGCGATATCCATATCGGCCATGCGCTCAACCACATATTGAAAGACATGGT
>DAIUBZ010000030.1:0-12980 GCA_036846445.1 Sphingopyxis sp.
ATGAATATATCTCAAGGCTTTCTGACGCCGGAGTCTTTTGTGACAAGCGCCTGCCTTGCGGGGCAGTCGCCATGGGCAAAATGGGTCAAATCCGCGAGGACGCCAAAATGGCTTCGATCTCGGCGCGAAATGCCCTTGCGGGGTGCGCTGCACCCCGACTGCGGACATTTCACCCCGATATCTTCGCCATTTTGACGCCTCGAACGCGCATTTAGTGGGTCCTGACCCTAGGCCAGCCCGCCCGGCCACGCCATCAGCGCCCGGCCCGTCCCGGCAATGGCGCTGGGCGCGTTCAGCAACCAGCATTCACCGGCCACCCATGGCTGGCCGTCGATGGTGCCCGCCCCGGTCAGCGGAATGAACCAGCGCGGTGCGGCCGCCGGGCAGCGGATTGCGGGGCCATTCAGCACCGCCAGATCCCCCTCTGCCGCGTCAATCAGGGCGAATTTTGGGCCGTCCACCAGCAATTCGACCCCAGGGGCCAGCGGCTGGCGCTGATTCGGCACGCGATAGACGTCGGGCGTGGCACAGCCAATCGCGGCATCCAGATGCAATAACCGGGGCCGCCCATAATCATAAAGGCGATAGGTGATGTCGGCATATTGCTGCACCTCGACCAGCGCCAGCCCGCCGCCTATCGCGTGAATCGTGCCCGGGGTGATGTGGAAATGATCCCCCGGCGCGACTGCGCGCCAATCCATCGCGGCCTCGATGCTGCCGTCCAGCGCGCTGGCCCGCAGCGCGCCGCTGTCCATCGGCGCGGTTAGGCCCAACCCCAGCCGGGCATCGGGCGTGGCGGACAATATCACCCACGCCTCCTCCTTGCCCTGCCGTGCGCCGACCGCCTGTGCGCCGGCGTCGTCGGGGTGAACCTGAACCGACAATTTTTCCGACGTGAACAGATATTTCACCAGCAACAGCGGCTCCGGGCCGTCACCGGGCAATTCGAACCAGATTTCGCCAATCCGCTCGCCGCCCGCGACAAAATTGGCAAATGGCGGCGCGATGTCGGTGCGCCCCCATGGTTTGGCGACAGCGCGCGGCACCAATTTGATCGCTTCACTGGTCATCGTTCCCGTCCCCGCACGAATACCCGCGCCCCGCTGACCCAGCTTTCCTGCACCGCAAGCTGCCGCAATTCCGACAGACCGGCCAGCGTGGGGTCGGCGTCTAGCAAAATGAAATCGGCAAACATGCCCGGCATCAACGTGCCAATGCGATCATCGGCCCCGGCGGCATAAGCGCCCGACCGGGTGAGCGCATCCAGCGCCGCCTCACGCCCGACGGCTTCACCCGGTTGCCAGCCGCCAAAGGGCCGACCCGCCGCGTCGGTGCGCGCGATGGCGGCGGCCCACGCCCCAAATGGATCGGCCAGATCGCGCGGGCTGGCAACGCCAAAGGCCAGCCGCACCCCCGCCTGTTGCAAGCTGCGCCACGGATCCGCCGCCCCGACCCGCGCCTCGCCCAGCCGGGCAGCGGCCGTATCCCGCGCACCGGGCACGCCGGCGGGCTGGACCGATGCCAATACCCCCAGCTGAGCCAGCCGGGCCCGATCATCTGGCGCGACCAGCCGCACCCCCTCCAGCCGCCAGCGCCGCCCGTCGGCTGCCGGCGGCAAATCGGTGGTCAAATCGGTGATGGCTGCCACTGCCTCGCCCACGGCCGCATCGCCGGTGGCGGCCAAAGCGACCTGAAATCCATCCATCGCCGCCCGCACCAACTGGTTTCGCAGCGCCGATCCACGCTGATCGGGCAGGCCGCGCTGCCCCGGTGCGTCGGCATAGGGCGCGGCCAGCCACGCAGCGCGCGCGCCCAAATTGCCGTCCACGCGCAGCCTGACCCCCGGCAGCCGGAGCCTGCTGCCATAGAGCCACGGCCCCGGCCCCGGCCCGGCAATGATCGCCATGGCCTCAATATCGTCGGCATAGGCGATGATACGGATGGCCAGCTGATCGGCGTCGCCCGCCCGGCGATAGCTTTGCCAATCCAGCAAGCTGGTGCCCATATCAACCACGGTCGTTACCCCGGCGGCCAGCAAATGCGATTGCGCCAGCGCCAGCGCCCGATCCCGGTCGCGGGCCAGCGGCGGCGGCGCGGCGGCGGCCACCAGCGCCATGGCGCGGCCCACCAGCACGCCGGTCGGGGCGCCGCCACTGGCCAGCCGCTCAATCCGCCCGCCCGGCGGATCGGCGACGCTGGCACTGACCCCGGCCCGCGCCAACGCCGCCAGATTCGCCCAGCCCGCATCGCCATCGGCGCTGACCAGCCACGCCGGACGATCCCCCGTCGCCCGCGCAAGGTCAGCCCCCGTCGGCAGCCGCCCCCAGCGCCCGGCGTCCCAGCCGCGCCCCAAAATCCACGGAAGCTGGGGATTCTCGGTGGCATAGGCCGCAATCATCGCCAGTGCATCATCCAGGCTGGCCGCCGCCGACACATCCAGCGTCATCAGCGCAAAGCCCAGTTCGGCCACCCGCGCGTGGGAATCGACAAAGCCCGGCATCAGGGTGCGACCGCCGCCATCCTGCCGAAAATCGGGGCGCGGCGGGCGGGGGTCGGTGCGGCTGAGCAATTGTTTCACCCGGCCATCGCCGCCGATCACCAGCCCGGTAAAGCGCACCATCTGGCCGGTTTGATCGAGGGTCAGTCCGTTCACATTGTCGATCAGCGTATCCGCACGCGCCGCACCGCCGGGCACCAGCGCCAGCAGCACAGCGGCAACCAGCCCACAGCGCCAGTTCATGCCGGGAGCCGGGTCAGCAGCGCGCTGGTGTCGAGCCGTCCGCCGCCCGCCGCCTGAACCTCGGCATAAAATTGGTCAACCAGCGCGGCCACTGGCACCGCAGCGCCAACCCGCCGTGCCTCGGCCAGCATCAGCCCCAAATCCTTGCGCATCAAATCAACAGCAAAGCCGAAATCATATTCACCGCGCACCATGGTCGGCCAGCGGTTGGCCATTTGCCAACTCGCCGCCGCGCCGCCCGACACCGCCTGGAACACCCGGTCCGGATCAAGGCCCGCACGCTCGGCAAAATGCACCGCCTCTGCGAGCCCCTGTAGCAGCCCGGCGATGGCGATTTGGTTGACCATTTTGGCGCGCTGGCCGCTGCCCGGTCCGCCGATGTGCACGATTCTGGCGGCGTAAGCGGCCATCGCCGCCCGGGCGCGGTCAACCGCCGCCGCATCGCCGCCGCACATCACCGCCAGCGCGCCATTTTCTGCGCCCGATTGCCCACCGGATACCGGCGCATCGACCGCCGCCAGCCCGTGCGCCGCCGCCGCGTCCGCCAATTTGACCGCCAATTCGGCTGAAACCGTGCTGTGGTCGATGTGCAGCGCCCCGGCGGACATTGCGGCATAAGCGCCGTCTGGCCCCAAAGTGACCGCCGCCACATCATCGTCATTGCCAACGCAGGTGATGACGATATCCGCGCCCACCGCCGCCGCCGCTGGCGTGGCCGCCGCCGCACCGCCATGCGCCGCCGCCCACGCCGCCGCCCGCGCCGGGGTGCGGTTCGCCATGACCACCCGGTGCCCGGCCCGGACCAGATGGCCCGCCATCGGGCCGCCCATCACGCCGCAGCCCACAAAGCCGATCGTCAATTTCGCTGATGCCATGGCGCGGCGTATAACGGCGGTTTGCGCGGCGCGCTAGATCGTCTAGGGCGGCACAGTGCCACGGGCCGGGGAGCGAACAGACCGATGATAGACGCCGAACGCAGCCATGCCGCCACCGCCGAGGATTGGGCCAGGCTGACGCTTGGCGATGTCGAAGCTGCCGCCGCGCGCATCGCCGGGTCGGTTCAATTGACCACCACCAGCTATGCCCGGACCCTGTCGGAAATGACCGGTGCGGATATTTGGCTGAAGTTTGAAAATATGCAGTTCACCGCTTCCTACAAGGAACGCGGCGCACTTAACGCGCTGTTGCAACTGGATGATGCGCGGCGCGAACGGGGGGTGATTGCCGCGTCCGCTGGCAATCATGCTCAGGGTCTTGCCTATCACGGCGCCCGGCTGGGGGTGCCGGTCACCATTGTGATGCCGCGCACCACCCCCACGGTGAAAGTGTATCAGACCCAAAGCCACGGTGCGGCGATCGTGCTGCACGGCGAGACATTTGATGACGCCTATCTGCACGCACGCAGCCTGGAGGCGGAATATGGGCTGACCTTTGTTCACCCGTTCGACCACCCCCATATCGCCGCCGGGCAGGGCACGGTGGCGCTGGAAATGCTGGCCGCTGCACCCGAAATTGACACGCTGGTGATTCCCATCGGCGGCGGCGGGCTGTTCACGGGCATGGGCACGGTGGCCCGGGCGCTGCGCCCCGACATCCAGTTGGTGGGGGTTCAGGCGGAGCTATACCCGTCCATGTATGCCCGGCTGAACGGAATGGATATGCCGTGCGAAGGTGACACATTGGCGGAGGGGATCGCGGTCAAGCAGCCCGGCCATTACACCGCGCGGATGGTGGCCGAGCTGGCCAACGACATGCAATTGGTGGCCGAACGCCATTTGGAGCGGGCGGTCAGCCTGTTGCTGCAAATTGAAAAAACCGTGGTCGAGGGCGCAGGCGCGGCAGGGCTGGCGGCGCTGCTGGCCCATCCGGAAGTGTTTGCCGGGCGCAAGGTGGGACTGGTGCTGTGCGGCGGCAATATCGACACGCGGCTGCTGGCCAATGTGCTGCTGCGCGATCTGGCGCGGTCGGGGCGGCTGGCGCGGCTGCGGCTCCGGCTCCAGGATCGTCCCGGCGCGCTGTTCAACGTGATGCGGTTGTTTGATGAGCTTCAGGTGAATATCATCGAAATCTATCACCAGCGGGTGTTCACGACCCTGCCGGCCAAGGGACTGATCACCGACATTGAATGCGAATCACGCGACCGCCAGCACCTTGATCTGTTGATCGCCAAATTGCAGGCGGCGGGATATCAGGTGGCACCGGTCGAACTGGCGTAATACCCAGGTTCATTGACATAAACCCATGCACCACCCACCCCGCCTCCCCACAGGGCCGCCATAAGCTATTGGTATCATTGGTGGTCCTGTGGGGAGGCGGGGTGGGTGGTATGAGTCAAGCTCAGCGAGCTTGGGTAAAACGCGCCAATTCAGCCGAGCGCGACAATCACCGCCAGCGTCGCCGCCGGAGCATAGGCAAAGCCGATATGGCGGCAATCCAGGCGCACCGCCGCATCGCGTTCGCTGGGCAGGCCGCTGGCCGATGCCGCCGAGACCACCCCGTCGCGCGGCGACCACAGCGCGATGGTCGGCACCGCCGGTTTGGCGGCGGGGTGAACCGCCAGCGGCGGGGCGTCAACATCATGGCCCGCAATCAGTTGATACAGCCGCCAGGCATGATTGGCGCGGCGCGAACCTGAAAATGGCGTGCCCATCGTCACCACCCGCGCCACCTTTTCCGGGTGGTGCTTGGCATATTCCCGCGCATAGAGGCCGCCAAGGCTCCATCCGACCAGCGCCGGGGGTCGCCCCTCGCGCGCGATGATTTCGTCCACCCGCGCGTCCAGCCGGTCCAGCACGTCGGCCGTCACCCCCCGGTTGCGCCCCAGGCCCCAGCCATAGGCACGAAAGCCCGCCGCACGCAGGTTTGACCGCAATTGCCGCATGGCAATGTCGCGGGCCATGAAGCCGGGAATGGTCATCACCGGCTGGCCGCCGCCAACATCGGGCACCCCAAACAGGCGGGGCCGGAGCCGCGACAGCAGCCAGCCCAGCACGGCCTGAAGCTCGGCCAGCAACAGCCGCCAGTGCGGCGGGCGCTCGCCGCCCACGACCGGCGGGTCAATGGCGGCAGCGACTGGAACGGCGCTTCGCACGGCGGAGTCGGATGTCATCATGCCGCCCCATATGTGCCGTCAATTTGTCACAAACAAGGCAAATCCCCGGGTGATCGCCCGCTAATTTCGGAAAATCTGGGTGATAGCCCCCGACAGCAGGCTCAGCGTCCGGCCTGGCGCGGCGTCAGTTTCAACAACTTGCCCCGGTCGCCGTCGGTCAGCACCCAGATGCCGCCGTCTGGTGCCGTTTCCACCTCGCGGATGCGGGCGCCCATGTCCCAGCGTTCGGCCTTGCTGGCGCGATCGCCCGCGATATTGATGCGGATCAGCGCCTGCCCCGACAGGCCGCCCATCAACAACGACGGCCCCCAACCGACAAAGCCGCGCCCGTCGTGATAGGCCAGACCCGCTGGCGAAATCGCCGGATTCCACCACAGGTCGGGGGCCGTAAATTCCGGTTTTTCGCGATGGTCGGGGATCGCCCGCCCGTCATAATGATCGCCGTTGGACGCAATCGGCCAGCCATAGTTGGCCCGGGGCTGGACCCGGTGCAACTCATCGCCGTGACGCGGGCCCATTTCATGGCTCCACAACCGCCCCTTGCCATCAAACACCAGACCCAGCGGATTGCGGTGGCCCAGCGACCAGATTTGCGCGCTTACCCCGCCCGCCGCCGCAAAGGGATTGTCCGTGGGAACCGTGCCGTCCAGCCGCACCCGAACGATCTTGCCCAAATTGCTGGCCATATCCTGGGCCGGGTCCAGCTTTTGCCGGTCGCCGGACGAAATGAACAGATGGCGGCCATCCGGGGCCAGCGCCAGCCGATGACCGAAATGGCCCCGCCCGCTGACCATCGGGCTTTGCTGCCAGATGATTGTCAGCTCACCCAGCCGGGGGACCGGGCCAAGCCGCAGCGTTGCCGTGGCCACCACCGCGCCCAGCCCGCCGTCACCCGTGTCGGCCCACGACAATGCCACCGGATATTCGCCGGGCGAGCGGGCGCGCCCCAGGCTGATGATGTCGCCCAGCCCGCCCTGACCACCCACCGCCGCCGCTGGCACCCCCGTGACCGGCACCGGCGCCGCGCCGGGCCGCCACAGCATCAGTTGGCCGGTTTTTTCCGTAATCAGCGCCGCATCGCTGCCCGGCAGCAAGGCCATGGCCCATGGCGAGGAAAATTGGGCAACCTCGGCCACCGCAAAGGGGGCCTCAGCCAGCGCGGTGGCTGGATGCGCGCCGGTGCGGTCGATGCCCGTATCGCCAACCGTTGCGTCCACCGGATCGCTGACCGCTGGGCCGCTTTGGCACCCGGTGAGCATTGCCCCGCCAATCAAGGCCGCTGCCAGCTTGGCCGCCATTCGCCGGGTCATCGCCGTTCCTTTCGTCCCGATGCCTGCGTTCAAATCACCGCCGCTTCGCGCGCGGCAAACCGATCCGACACCCGCTGCCAATTCACCACCTGCCACCACGCCTTCAAATAATCCGCGCGGCGGTTTTGATATTTCAGATAATAGGCATGTTCCCACACATCATTGCCCAGCAACGGCTTGCCCCGCATGTCGGCGACGTCCATCAGCGGATTGTCCTGATTGGGGGTCGAGGCAATCGCCAATTTCCCGTCCGCACGCTGGATCAGCCAGACCCAGCCTGACCCAAAGCGGCCAGCCCCGGCGGCATCAAATGCCGCCTGCATTGCGGCAAACGAGCCGAAATCGCGGTCAATAGCCGCCGCCAGCGCCCCGGATGGCGCGCCGCCACTGCCGGGCGCGGCCATGCTGGCCCAGAAAAACCGGTGGTTCCAATCGCCGCCGCCATTGTTGCGGACCGCCGCAGACAGGGTGCTCATCCGCGCAAACATGGCTTCCTGTGATAGCCCCTGAAGCGCCGGATCGGCGGCAACGGCGCGGTTCAGATTGTCAACATAGGCCTTGTGATGGCGGCCATGGTGAATTGCCATCGTCTCGGCGTCGATCACCGGCTCCAGCGCCGTGGTGGCATAGGGGAGCGGTTGATGGGCAAAGGCTGGGGACATGCGATTCTCCGATGCCAAAGGTGCGGGCTGGGCGCTGGCGGATGGCGGCGGCACCGGGGCGCAAGCGACCAGCATCGCCGCCGAGCCGATTTTCCCCCCTGTCAACGCCCAACGTTGCAATGCGCCCATCTTCAATCTCCCTCGTCATGCCAATCGGCGCCAAGCGCGAAGGTTCCCGGACGAGCCGGATTAAGCCGCCACACCCGCGCCCTGCTCTGCATCATCATTGCCGTCATCGCCGACGATGGTGGCGACGCTGTTCATGATCGTGGCCACAGCCGAGGTGGACGGTGCCGTGCCGCGCCGGGCCAGTTGCAACTGGCCGCCGTCGATCAGATCGGCCAGAGCCTTGCGGGCCCGCGACACCCGGCTTTTCATCGTGCCAACCGCGCAGCCAGCAACCGATGCCGCGTCTTCATAGGACATCCCGCCCGCGCCAACCAGGATCAGCGCCTCGCGCTGTTCCAGCGACAATTGCTGCATCGCCCGCTGCAAATCCGCGATATTCAGGCCATCTTCCTGCGCCGGGGCGACAACCAACTGACGTTCAGCGGCGGCCTCGTCATAATCGCCGTGAAATTTCTGGCGGCGAAGCTGCGAGAAAAACACATTGCGCAAAATCACGAACGTCCACGCCTTGATCGACGATCCGGGGGCAAAGCTGGCGCGCGAGGCCCATGCTTTCAGCATGGTATCCTGAACCAGATCGTCGGCGACATCGGGGTTGCCTGCCAGACTGCGGCCATAGGCGCGCAGATGCGGGATGACGCCCGCCAGTTCGCGTTTGAAAACGCCGTCATCAACCGGAGCAGGTGCGGCAATATCGCTGGCTGGGGGCGGGGCGTTCATCCCTTGCCACCGTGGGCAGCATCCAATTGGCCCAGCAAATCCAGCAGGCGGTCGGGAATCGGCTCCTCCAGCACAGTGCGATAGGCGGCGCGCAGCCCCTGATCCACCGCAAGGCTCTGGTCCCGGCGGTCCGCGCCGGGGAACAATTGGCCCGGCGGATCAAGGGGAAGGGTCGGCGGTCGGCGGACGGTCATTCCTAGCCTTTGGTTGCTGGCCAGCATCGCCAGAGATGCAGCCGTGGTTTAGGGCGAAAACAACTGGGTGGCAACCGGCACACGTCAACAGGGTCTATGCAAGGGCGTTCAGCTTTGCGATATACAGGCGATGAAGTCGATCTTATATGTCAGCGTGGCCGATGCGGCGATTGACCGCGGCGCAGTTCAGGCGATCATCGCCCATTCCACCCGGCGCAATGCCGCCGATGATATCACCGGGGTGATGCTGTTCAACGGCACCAATTTCCTGCAACTGATCGAGGGTGATGATGCGGTGATCGACGCCTGTTTCGCCCGGATCAAGCGTGATCCGCGCCACAATGGCGTGGTGGTCATGCGCGATGCGGCAATTGCCCAGCGCGAATTTCCCGGCTGGTCGATGCGGTTCAGCTTTGTCGATTATCCCGCCGATGATGTTCTGGCCACGGTCACGGCAGCGGGGGCACCCACCGCCGATACGCTGGAGCGGATTGGGGCCTTTGTCGCGCTGGGGCGGCGCGGGCGGTCAGGCGACGGCGGGTGATGGTTCAAAAATCAATACCTGGCTGATCGCCGCCCGCACCGCATTGTGGCGAAATGGTTTGGTGATCAGAAAGGCTGGCTCCATCGCGCGGCCGGTCAACAGCCGCTCGGGATAGGCAGTGATGAAGATCACCGGGCGGTCAGCCACCCGGCAGATGTCGGCCACGGCGTCGATGCCCGACGAGCCATCGGCCAGTTGAATATCGGCCAAAATCAGCCCCGGCGGGTTCGCCGCCGCCGCCGCCACCGCCTCGGCTCGGGTGGCGGCCAGCCCGGTGACGCTGTGGCCCAGATCCAGCACCAACTGTTCCAAATCCATCGCAATCAGCGGCTCATCCTCGATAATCAGCACGCTGGTCCGGGTTTCGGCATCCAGCCGCCGATAAGCCTCGGCCAGAAGCTGTGCCGCGCCCGCCGGGTCGGTGCCAGTGATCCGCGCGGCCATGTCGGGCGCAAACCCCTCCAGCGCGGTCAGCAGCAGCATCTGGCGCATGGCTGAGTCCAGCCGGTCCAGCCGGTTGACCTCGCGCCCCGGCGGGGCCGCCGCCTGCACATCGGCCCGGTGCAACAGGGTGAACAGCACGGCCCGCAAATCGCCCGCCGCCGCCGCCGCATCCCGGTCGGCGACCAGCGCCCCCAGCATCGCCTCCACCAATTGGTCGCCGCTGCCTTGGCTGCCCCGCAGGGCCCGGGCGTAGCGGCGCAAATAGGGCAGTTCCGCCGCCACCCGCGCGGAAAATGTGCCAGTGGCGGCTGAGGCGGACGGCGACTGGTTCATGCTAAGCTCCACAGCGGCGCAGGCCCGCCGTCACCAGCGAAAATGGGGCCGGCAGCGCGCGGCGTCAACCAGCGTGGTTGTGCGGATGGTCAGTCCGCCTCGTCGGCATATATCGCAACCCGCGCCGTCTGGCCCGACGTCACCCGCCCGCGATACATGCCCGGTGTCGTGAAACTATACCCGGTATCGCCATCGGGGGCGACCAGAATCACCCCGCCCGACCCGCCCAATTGCTTCACCTCAGCCATTACCGCATCGGCGGCGCTTTGCAGATTCGCACCGCCCAGCCGTATCCGGGCGCAAATTTCATGCGCCACCCCCACCCGGATGAAAAACTCGCCCGACCCCGTCGCCGACACGGCACAGGCGCGGTTGTCGGCATAGGTGCCCGCGCCGATCAGCGGCGAATCGCCAATCCGGCCCCAGCGTTTGCCGGTCAGCCCGCCGGTCGAGGTCGCAGCCGCCACATTGCCCGCCGCATCGCGGGCCACCGCACCGACCGTGCCATATTTCAGCTCAGCATCGAATTTCTGCTTGCGCTCGTCCAATTGCTGGCGCCGGTGGGGGGTGGCAAACCATTCTGGCGGGGCCTGTTCCAACCCTTGATCGCGGCTGAAATCATCAGCACCGGCGCCGCTGAGCAGCACATGGGGACTGGCCTCCATCACCCGCCGGGCCAGCCGGACCGGGTTTTTCGTCGCGCTGATCCCCGCAACCGCGCCCGCCGCCCGGGTGTCGCCGCGCATCACCGCCGCGTCCAGTTCATTGGTGCCGTCATGCGTGAACACCGCGCCGCGCCCCGCGTTGAAATTGGGATCGTCCTCCAGAATCACCACGGCGGCCTCCGCCGCATCCAAGGCGTCACCGCCCGCCGCCAACACCGCGCCGCCCGCCGCCAAGGCCGCCGCCAGCGCGTCACGAATTTCCTGGTCCTGCTCTGGCGTGAGCTTGTCGCGCGCCATGGTGCCCGCGCCGCCGTGGATGACCAGCGACCATTTTGGCGCGGGCACTCGCTCGGTCGTGGCGGCGGTTGCGGCGGCGGACGCGGCGGCGGTTGCGGCAACCATCATTGCGGCCGCCCAGGGGTATATCCGTTGCTGCATCGTCCCAGATCCTTTCGGTGCATTGTCAAAAATTCCGCAAAAAGCGCAGCGCAATGCCGATATCGCTGGCCGCGCTGGCGATATGGGCGGGTTGACCGCGCCACCAGCCGTTGGCTTGCCACCATCCACCGGCAATCGGCAAGCCATATCCAGCCTCGGCCGCCCGCTCTCCCCCGCTGGGGTTCAGGGGCAACGCCTGCTGGCCGGTTGCCGCGATGCCGCCTGCCCCTGCGCCGGGCACGTTCAGCAGCAACCGGCCGCCATCCACCCGCAGCGGCAGGGCGATCCGCACAAATGCCCGGTCGCCGCTGCTGACCAGGCCAACGCGGCTGATGTCCGCCGCCAGCGCCGATGCGGTTAGCCCGCCGCCGCTGACCAGCCCCGCGTGCGCAGGCCGCAGCCACAGCCGCCGCGCCGATGCCGACACATGCCAGCCACCGCGCAACGCCGCCGCCGCCGCCACATCGGCCACCACGCTGGTCGCCCCGCCCGGACCGAGCAGCGGCGGCAGGCGCGCGCCCAGCACCGTCGCATCCTCGGCAAGCTGGCTGACCCGAACCGCCAGCGCGCCGGGCTGTGGCCCCAGGCTCCATCCCGCGCCGACCCGGCGGTAGCGGGCGGGCAGGGCTGACCCGAGGCTGTCAAGGCCGCCGACCGCGCCCAAATCCGCAAAGATAGTGGCGGTGCCCAGCCCCTGGCCAAGGGTGCGGTGCCATGCCGCCCCGGTGCTGGGGTTGAGGCCGATCAGCCGATCATCGCCCGCGCCGCCAGCCATGACCGCTGCGTTGCCGGAGCCATCCGGGCCAGCCAGCGGCAATGGCCGGCCAGCCGCAAAGTCCAGCCGGTTGCGCGGCGACAGCGACAGCGACAGCGCCCCGCCGCCGCCCGCGCCCCGATATGACCCGCCCGCCATCAGGCCATCTGATCCGAATAACAGCCCCGCTGTGCCGCCACCCGATGGTGGGCCGCCCCAAGGTTGGTCCACCCTGAGCAGCGCCGCAGCCAGTGCGCGCGGGGTGCGGCCCGCCAGATGGGGAACCATGGTCCGGGCAAGATCAAGCCGAAACGGGCGGCCGAAACCGTCCAGCAGCACCGCCGCCCCGCCCGGCACCCCCGCCGCATCGCCCATCGGCACCGACAGGCGCCCCGCCAGCATCGCCGCCGAAATCAGCCGGTCACTGCCCGCCAGACTGAGCGCGCCCACTGGCTGAAACGCGCGGGCGATGTCCAATATGCCCCGGCCATAGATGGCATCGACCCCGGCATCACCGGCATCGCGGGCGGATTGATAGAGCAAACTGACAATCTGGGCGCCGGACAGGGCCGGAAATGCCTGCGCCAACAGCACCGCTGCGCCCGAGATATGCGGCGCGGCAAAGCTGGTGCCGCTGATCAAAAATACCACGGTGCCATCGGGCCGGGTTTCGGTCTTGAGCTGGCCATTGGCATAGACACAGCACACCCGATCGCCCAGCGCGGCCAGATAGCTGGTGGCAAAACCCCCGGCCCGGTTGCTGAAATCGCTGATGACCGATCGGTCATCCACCGACCCGGCGATCATCACCAGATTGCCGCCCGCTGCCTGAATTCCCTGCGCAAAGCGCCCGGGGTTGGTGGGGTCATTGCCATCGGCAGTCGTGTCGCCTTCATTGCCCGCCGCCACCACGATGATGATGCCCGCCGCCGTCG
>DAIUBZ010000031.1:0-959 GCA_036846445.1 Sphingopyxis sp.
ATCGACCCGCTTAATCACAATCAGTAAAAGGGCGATTAAGACAAAGCCGCGCACTTGAGCATGCCAGCCGGGCCAGCTAAGGCCGCTCCACAGTTGAACGAATTTTGCGGAGCGCAGCCGATGACCGACGATCCCAGCCACCACGGAATTGACACGGCGCAATCGACCTATGACGCCTTCATGCGGATGACCAAAATCGGCACGGTCATTGTGATGGTCGTGGTCGCATTTGTGCTGGTCATCATCACTTGAGCGCCGGGGCGATGCGGATCGCGGTGGTCAAGGAACAGGCGGACGGCGAGACTCGGGTGGCCGCCACGCCGGAGACGGTGAAAAAGTTTTGCGCGCTGGGCGCTGCGGTGGCGGTGGAATCCGGGGCAGGGGCAGGGGCAGCGATTGCCGATGACGCCTATGCCGCCGCCGGAGCCGAGGTCGGGACCCGCGCCGACGTGCTGGCGGGGGCCAATCTGGTGTTGGCGGTGCAGGGGCCGGATGCGGCGGCGCTGCCGGGCCTGGCGCCGGGCGCGTGGCTGGTCGCCAGCCTCAATCCCTTTGCCGAGCGGGCGCGGATTGCTGGCTATGCGGCGGCGGGCATCGAGGCGCTGGCGATGGAGTTCATGCCGCGCATTACCCGGGCGCAAAGCATGGATATTTTGTCCAGCCAGTCCAACCTTGCCGGATATAAGGCGGTGGTGATGGCGGCAGAAGCCTATGGCCGGGCCTTTCCGATGATGATGACCGCAGCGGGCACGGTCAGCGCGGCCAAGGCATTTGTGATGGGCGTGGGCGTGGCGGGTCTGCAAGCCATTGCCACCGCGCGGCGGCTGGGCGCACAGGTCAGCGCGACCGATGTGCGCAGCGCGACGCGGGAGCAGATCCAATCGCTGGGTGCCAAGCCGATTTTTGTCGAAGCGGTCGCGGGGATCGAGGGCGAAGGTGCGGGCGGCTATGCCACCGAA
>DAIUBZ010000031.1:969-12966 GCA_036846445.1 Sphingopyxis sp.
AATGTCCGACGAATATAAGGCGGCGCAGGCTGAGCTGGTATCCAGCCACATCGCAAAACAGGATATTGTCATCACCACCGCGCTGATCCCCGGTCGGCCCGCGCCGCGCCTGATTTCCGACGCGCAAATTGCCAGCATGCGCGCCGGGTCGGTGATCGTCGATCTGGCGGCGGAAAGCGGCGGCAATGTCGAGGGCGTGGCGGCGGGCGAAACCCGCACCATCCACGGCGTCACCGTCATCGGCGCGAAAAACATCACCGCGTCCATGGCCGCCGACGCCAGCGCGCTGTTCAGCCGCAACCTGTTCAACTTCCTGTCTGCATTTTGGGACAAGGAGGCGGGCAAGCCGGTGCTGGACGAAGAAATCGGCAATGCCATCCGCCTGACGCAGGGCGGCAAGGTGGTGCATGAGCGGCTGGTTGGCTGACGGAGACAGGCAAATGGACTTTATTTCAATCCTTTCAATCTTCGTGCTGGCCTGTTTTGTCGGCTATTATGTCGTCTGGAGTGTCACACCCGCGCTGCACACGCCGTTGATGGCGGTGACCAATGCGATTTCGTCGGTGATTATCGTTGGCGCGCTGATTGCGGCGGCGGCCCCGGTGCTGGGCGATGCGGGCGGGGTGGCCAAATGGCTGGGGCTGGCGGCAGTCGTCATGGCCAGCGTCAATATTTTTGGCGGCTTTGCCGTGACCGAGCGGATGCTGGCGATGTACAAGAAGAAGGACAAGTGATGCCGGATCGATTTTCTACCGCGTCGCTGTTGGCGGCGGGTGGGTGGCTTTGGGCCGTTCCCGCCCATGCCGCATCGGGCGCGGCCCCGGCCACCCCGGCATGGGCGATGCTGGCCTATCTGGTCGCGGGCGTGCTGTTCATATTGGCGCTGCGCGGCCTGTCATCCCCGGCGTCGTCGCGGGCGGGCAACCGCTTTGGCATGGCGGGGATGTTGCTTGCAGTGGTGACCACGCTGGTCACCCACGATGTTGCGGCCTTGCCGGAAATTGCCGCCGCAATTGCCATCGGCGGTGCCGTTGGTTTTGTGATCGCCCGGCGCATTGCGATGACCGATATGCCGCAACTGGTTGCCGCCTTTCACAGTCTGGTGGGACTGGCGGCGGTGGCGGTGGCGGCGGCGGCCTTTCTGAATCCACAGGCTTTTGGCATCGCTGGTGTCGATGGCGTCATCAACGCGGTCAGCCGGGTTGAAATGGGGCTGGGCAGCGCGATTGGTGCCATCACCTTTTCCGGTTCGGTGATCGCATTTTTGAAATTGTCCGGAAAAATGTCAGGCGCGCCGATATTGCTGCCCGCCCGCCATTTGATCAATCTGGGCACGCTGGCGGCGATTGTCGGCCTGACCGCCTATTTCACCATCGACCAAAGTCCGTGGATTTTCTGGACGCTGACGATATTGGCCTTTGTCATCGGCTTTTTGCTCATCATCCCGATTGGCGGGGCGGATATGCCGGTCGTGGTGTCGATGCTGAACAGCTATTCCGGCTGGGCGGCGGCGGCGATGGGGTTCACGCTGGGCAACAGCGCGATGATTATCACCGGCGCATTGGTCGGCTCGTCGGGCGCGATCCTGTCTTATATCATGTGCAAGGCCATGAACCGCAGCTTTATCAGCGTGATCGCGGGTGGCTTTGGCGCCGAGGCCGGCCCCAGCGGCGGCGCGGCGAAAACCGACCGGCCGTGGAAGCGCGGCAGCGCCGAGGATGCGGCCTATATGATGCAACAGGCCGAAAGTGTCATCATCGTGCCCGGCTATGGCATGGCGGTGGCACAGGCGCAGCATGCGCTGCGCGAAATGGCCGATACGCTGAAAAAAAGCGGAGTCAGCGTGAAATATGCCATTCACCCGGTCGCGGGACGGATGCCAGGGCATATGAACGTGCTGTTGGCCGAGGCCAATGTGCCCTATGACGAAGTGTTCGAGCTGGAAGATATCAACAGCGAATTTGCCCAGGCGGATATTGCGTTCATCATCGGGGCGAATGACGTGGTGAACCCGGCGGCCAAAACGGACAAATCATCGCCAATCTATGGCATGCCGGTGTTCGATGTGGACAAGGCCAAGACGGTGTTTTTCATCAAGCGCAGCATGGGCGGCGTCGGCTATGCCGGGGTGGACAATGACGTGTTTTACATGGACCAGACCATGATGCTGCTCGCTGATGCCAAGAAAATGTGCGAAGATATTGTCAAGGCGCTGAACCATTGATCGCCGGGCGGCGGTGATGCGGAAAGTCGGGATTATTGGCGGCATCAGCTGGGTGGCCAGCGAGCGTTATTACCGGCTGATCAATCTGGGGGTGCAACGGCGGAGCGGCGCTGCCTGTTCCCCGCCGTTGGTGATGGACAGCCTGAACCACTGCGATCTCACCAATCTGGCCGATGATGGTGATTGGGAGCGTGCCGCCAGCACCCTGATCGCCTCGGCCCAGCGGCTGGAGGCAGCGGGGGCGACCGCGCTGGTGATTGCGGCCAACAGCATGCACCGGGTGGCCGACCAGATTGCGGCGGCCATCACCATCCCGCTGATCCATATTGTCGATGAAACCGGGCGGGCGTTGGCGGCAAAACAGGTGCGCGCCGCCGCCGTGATCGGCACCCGCAATGTGATGACCCAGCGCTGGTATCGCCAGCGGCTGGTGGCCAGTGGAGTGACGCTGGCCCCCTTTGATGGCGGGCGCGCGGCGGAAATCGACCGGATTATCTATCAGGAATTGATGCAAGGCGTGGTCAGCGAGGATTCGCGGCGCACCCTGCGCGGCTTTATCACCGATATCGCCAAACAGGATATTGATGCGCTGGTGCTGGGCAGCACGGAATTGACGATGCTGGTGGATCCCACCGCCAATGTCCTGCCGATCTTTGACACGACCAGCATCCACGCCGCCGCTGCGGTTGACTGGATTATGGGCGAAACCCCGGCTTGAAGCGCGTTTCGACCTGATTGAAACACGTCAAGCGCTCTACCCCCCGCGTTGCCGCGACTTCCCAGCCGTCAGATGATGCCATCTGACTGGAAATCACCCTAGGCCACCTTGCTCCACACCATCGACCGGCAAAATACCGCCACACAGCCCTTGATCCGCAGCCGGTTGCCGGAGGGGGTCAGGGTCGCGCGGAAATTGCGCCCTTCTTCCGGGCTGTAACCACTGCCCGTCCAATTCTCGCCCTTGACTGACAGGCCAGTCAAGATGGTCAGGCCCAGCAAGGCGCGGCTGCGCTGCGCAGCATTGGGGTTTTTGTCATCCCGCGCCCCGCCCGCAGGCTCCGGCACCAGAAAGCGGGTGATTGTCCCGCACATATTGGCCCCGCACGGTGCGATCGTGATGATCGCCTTGCCATCGTTGGTTTTCCATTGCCCGGCGATGGGCGCGGCGGCGGCCCCCGGCGCGGCCATTGCGGCGGCCAGCCCGGCGGCGATCAGTGCAAATCGAATCATCATTCCCCCACATTTCCAGGCAACTGCGCCGGGATATGCCCGCCGCCGCCTTGACCGCAACTGAATAGGGCCAGGTCCGCCAGCATGGCGATTGCATATCACGCCCGCGCCCGCCATATCGCCGCCATGACGCAATTGGTGCTCCACGACTATTATCGCTCATCCGCCAGCTTTCGGGTGCGAATTGCGCTTGAGCTGAAGTCGCTCAGCTATCAGCGGGTCGAGATCAGCTTGCTCGCCGGCGACCAGCGCAGCGATGCCTTTCTGGACCAAAATGCCCAAGGGATGGTGCCGATGCTGGTGGCTGATGGCGAGCCGATCATCCAGAGCATGGCGATTATCGACTGGCTGGACCGCGCCTATCCGCAGCCCCGGCTGATCCCCGATGCGCCCGGTCCCCGGGCCGCCGCGCTGGCGCAGGCGATGGTGGTGGCGTGCGACACCCACCCGCTGAACAATTTGCGGGTGCTGAAATATCTGACCAAGGATTTGGGGTTGAGCGAGCGGGTGAAGGACCGCTGGATTGCCCGCTGGATCGCTGAGGGGTTTGACGCGCTGGAATCGATGGCAGCGGCGGCGGCGAGCAGCGGGACGGGGCCATTCCTTGGCGGCGATGCGCCGAATATCGCCGATTGCTGCCTGATCCCGCAAATGCTGAACGCCCGCCGCGCCGAAATGGCGCTGGATGATTTTCCCCATTTGCTCGCGATTGAGGCGGCGGCGATGGCGCTGCCCGCATTTCAGCGCGCCCACCCGGATGCGGTGAAGGGGTCGTGATCCGGTCCGGGCTGGCGCTGGCCGCCATATTTCCCGCTGCGCCACTCGCCGCGCAAACCCCGCCCACCGATATTGCCGCGTCGCCAACTTCCGGCGAGATTGTTCTCGCCAGTTACTCCATCGACTATCTGCTGGTCGTCGGCAGCGGCCTGTTGCCGCTGGCGGATGGCGACGCGCTTGGCCCGGTGCAATTGCTGCGCGATGTGCCATTTGGCACCGGTGCGCGGCTGGAAAACCGGCTGCGGAACGAAGCTGGGCTGGCCCAATTTCGGCGCAGCGATGCCCGCAGCGCCCATCCCACCAGCCAGGGGCTCACCCTGCGCGGGCTGGGCGGCAATGCGTCCAGCCGGGCGCTGGTGACGCTGGACGGCGTGCCCCAGGCCGATCCTTACGGCGGCTGGGTGGCGTGGAGCGCCTATGACAACATCAATCTGGCCGGGGCACGGCTGGCGCGCGGCGGCGGCGGCGCGGATGGGCCGGGGGCGCTGGCGGGCACATTGTCGCTTTATTCCGCCATGGCCGATGGCGCGGAACTGGCGCTGGCGGGTGGATCGCGCGGCGCGGCGGATGCGGCAATCAGCATCGGCGGCGGCGGGCTGGCCGGCGGCCAGATCAGCGTGGATGCCCGCTTTGCCCGGGGCAATGGCTTTGTCCCAATTGCCCCGGCTCAGCAGGGTCTGGCGGATCGGCCCGCGCCCTATCGCCAATATGGCGCGGGCCTGCGCGCGCGCCGCGATGTCGGCGGCAATGGCCGGATTGAGCTGGGCTTGCGCGGCTTTGCTGATCGGCGCGACCGAGGCGTCGATTTTACCCGCAGCGACATCAG
Organism: Sphingopyxis sp.; assembly: GCA_036846445.1. Lineage (GTDB taxonomy): Bacteria > Pseudomonadota > Alphaproteobacteria > Sphingomonadales > Sphingomonadaceae > Sphingopyxis. The sequence goes on from DAIUBZ010000031.1 coordinate 6,027, forward strand.
CGGTGTGGACGCCAGTGCGCGCTATCTGCTGAACCCCACCGGCGCGCCGGGGTGGCAGGGGATATTGCTTGGCTATGTCCAGCTGCGCGAATTGAGCACCGGCTTTGCCAGCGTCAGCGCCGACCGCGCCGCCGCTACACCCGTGCTGGCCCAGGTGGTGCCCGCCACTGGATTGGGGATGCGGATGGAAGTGCGCCCACCGCTGGCGAGCGGCAATCCGCTGCGGCTGGGGGCCGATTGGCGGCGGGTGGTTGGCGAGACGCAGGAGGGGTTTTTCTTTGCCGGCACCGCCCCCCAGCGCCAACGGGTGGCGGGCGGCAGTGCGGATACTGTCGGCGGCTTTGCCGAATGGACGGGCCGTGCCGGGCGGTTGTTCGACGCCGTCATTAGCGGGCGGATTGACCATTGGCGACTGGGGGCGGGCAGCCGGGTGGAACAGACGATCAGCAGCGGCGCGCTGCTGGCCGATGACGCATTTGCGGCGCGCTCTGGCTGGGCCGGGACGGGCCGGGCGGCGCTGCGCTGGCAAGATGGAGGGTTCAGCCTGCGGACGGCGGCGTATAGCGGCTGGCGGCTGCCGACGCTGAACGAGCTGTATCGGCCATTTCGGGCCGGGGCCGATGCGACCGCCGCCAATGAAAATCTGCGCCCCGAACGTCTGTGGGGGGCTGAGGCCGGGGTGGATTGGCAGGGGGGCGACGTCAAACTGTCGCTGACCGCTTTTGCCAACCGGCTGGACGATGCGATTGCCAATGTCACGCTGGCGCGCGGGCCGGGCAATTTTCCCGGCGTGGGCTTTGTCGGCGGCGCAGGACGCTTCGCCCAGCGGCAAAATCTGGACGCGATTTTGGCGCGCGGGGTCGAGGCCAGCGCATCGGGCAGGCTGGGCGATATCAAGCTGCGCGCCACCTATGCCTTTACCGATGCGCGGGTGCGGGCCAGCGGCGCGGCGGCGGCGCTGGATGGCCAGCGCCCGGCCCAGGTGGCGCGGCACAGCGGCAGCCTGAGCGCCGATGCCGATTTTGACGCGCTGCGGCTGGGCGCGGTCTTGCGCTATATTGGCCCGCAAAATGAGGATGATCTGGGCCAATTGGTGCTGCGCGACGCTGTGACGGTGGATGCGACGGCCACATGGGATTTGGACGACCGGCTGACGCTGGAGGCGCGGGCGGAAAATCTGGCCAATGCGCTGGTGCCCGCCGCCATCACCAGCGGCGGGGTGGTGGAACGCGCCGCGCCGCGCAGCCTGTGGCTTGGGGCGCGGGTGCGCTTTTGATTGGCGCTCTGGCCCGGCTGCGCTAATGCCCGGACATGGGGCCAAGCGATCATCCTGCGCCAGCCGCAGCCTATGTGGCGGCACCCGGGGCTGCGCTGGTTCAGGTGCGGCTGGATCTGATGACCGCCATTTTCGACCGCCGATCCGGGCAGACCCATGTGGTTGCCGATATTGTCCCACTGTTGCTTGGCGCAATGGGTGATGGGCGCTGGACCGCAGCCGGGCTGGCGGCGGCCCTGGCCCGCGATTATGATCTGGCCGCTGGCCCCGACGCGCCAGCCGACGTGGTGGCGGCGCGGCTGACGGAGCTGGCGGCGCTGGGGCTGGTCGAGCAAGTGGCGGGCCCAGAAGAATGATCGGCGGGATGATCGGCGGGATGGGCAGCGGCGGCCCGCGCCATGCCATCACGCTGGGCATCGGCCCCGCGACATTCCGGGTGGGATCGGACTGGCACCAGCCGATTGCCCAATTGGCCCAGCTTTACGCCAGCTACCCCGCGCCCCCGGATGCCAGCGCGGCGCTCACCGTGCGGCTGTTTGCGGCCCGGCCCTGGCGGCGCTGGCTGCGCCCGGCGGTGACGATTGGCGGCGATTTCATGCTGCCGGACGCGCTGCCGCTGCCGCTTGGCATGGGCTTGCTGGCGGCAGAAATGGCGATGAACCTGCAAATGGCGCTGGGCTGGCGGCGGCACATTCTGCTGCACGCCAGTGCGGCGGAACGCGGCGGGCGGTCGGTCATAATGTCCGGCGAATCGGGGTCCGGCAAATCCACGCTGGCGGCGCTGCTGGGTGAGCGCGGCTGGCGCTTCATGGGCGATGAATTCACCCTGATTGCGCCCGGCACCGGGGAAAATTTGCCCTTTCCCCGCCCGGTCAGCCTGAAAAATCAGGCAATTGACGTCATGGCGGCGGTGGTTGACGCGCCCCGCCTTGGCCCCTTGCTCGCGGCCACGCCCAAGGGCGATATTCGCCATCTGATCCCCCCGCCTGATGCCATTGCCGCGATGCACCGCCCGGCGCGGCCGGGGCTGATCCTGTTTCCGCGCTTTGGCGGGCCGCCGTCGGCAACCCCGATCCTGCCCGGCGAACTGTTCATCCGACTGACCGAGGCGTCGACCAACTATAGCGCGATGGGCGAGGCGGGCTTTGCCGCCCTGACCGGGCTGGTCCAGACTGTGCCCGCCTTTGCCATCAGCTATGACAGCAGCGCGGCGGGGCTGGCGCTGGTCGAACAATTGGCGGCGGAGGCCGGGCTGTGAGCGCAGTGTGCGCGCTGGTCGATTTGCTCGCCGGGCGGCGGGTGGCGGCGGACGTTGCCCCCGGCGCTTGGCCCGCGATCATCAGCGTGGCCCGGGCGGAGGTGCTGGCGGCCACGCTGGCCCAGAAGTTGGTGGGCGAGGCGGCGTTGCCACCGGCAGTGGCGGCTATCTTTGCCGATCTCGCCGCCGCCCATGCGGTGCAGCAGCGCCAATCATTGTGGGAAGCGGAAATGGCCCGGCGGGCGCTCGCCCCGGCGGGGGTGCGCTTTGTGCTGCTGAAGGGCACGGCCTATGCTGCTGCCGGGTTGGCAGCGGCGGCGGGGCGTCAAATCGGCGATCTGGACATTTTGGTCGCCCGCGCTGATCTCGATCGGGCCGAGGCGGCGCTGCTGGCCGCCGGGTGGGAATGGGTGAAAACCGATGCTTATGACGACGCCTATTACCGCCAGCATATGCACGAACTGCCGCCGCTGATCCACCGCGAGCGCGACCGGATGATCGACGTGCACCACAGCATCCTGCCGCTGACCCACCGCGCGGCCCCTGATGCGGCGCTGTTGCTGGCGCGGGCGGTACCGGTGGCGGATGGCCACCAGATGCTTGGCGACGCCGACATTGCCATCCACTGCGCGGCGCATGTCATGGCGGACGGCGATCTGGCCGGGGGGCTGCGCAATTTGTGGGATTTCCACCTGCTGACCACCGAAATGGCAGCGCACGGTGACGGTGACTATGCGGCGGCCCTGCGCCGCGATGCCGCACACCACGGTCTGCTCGCGGCGGTAGCCCGCGCGGCGCGGTTGGCGCACCATCTTTATGGCCGCCGTGATGGCGGTGACCCGGCGCTGGGGTTTGCGCTGCGGCTGACGCCGGTGGACCGCCTGTTTCTTCGCGCGCTGTTGGCCCGCGACGATTGGGGCCGCCGGGTCCGCCCGCTCACGCGCCTGTGCTTTTACATCCGCTCGCATTGGCTGCGGATGCCGCCGCGCTTGCTGGCGCAGCATTTGTGGGTGAAGGCGCGGCGGGGGCAGGCGGCGGCAAAATAATGGTGAGCCCTGCTGGGTTCGAACCAGCGACCTACTGATTAAAAGTCAGTTGCTCTACCGACTGAGCTAAGGGCCCGAACTGGCCGCGCCGGGCCGTTTCGATTGGTCCCCCTATCGCCGCCCACCGCCGGGGTCAACCGGCCATCCGCCGCGCCGCCAAAAAGCCAAGCTGGCGGACCGTCCGCCCGGTCACCGGATCGCGCAAATCCCCGGCAATGGCGGCCAGCGGGTCCAGCACAAAGCGGCGGGCGCGAAACTGCGGGTGGGGGATGGTCAGCCCGGCGCTGCCCCACATCCCGCCGCACCACAGGATGATGTCCAGATCAATCGGCCGCGCGCCCCATTTCTGGCGGCGCTTGCGGCCCATGCTCGCCTCAATCGCCTGAAGCTCGGCAAGCAGCGCCGCCGGGCCAAGCGCCGTGGCGATCAGCGCCGCGCCATTCACAAAATTGCGCCGCGACGGCCCCAGCGGGCGGCTGACAATCAGCGGACTGGCCGCGACCAATGCCAGTGGCCCGGCATCAAGCCGCGCCAGCGCCGCCGCCACCGCCCGGCGCGGGCTGGCCGCCCCGCGCGCGGCCCGGTTGCTGCCGATGCTGATCGCATAAAGATAATTTTGGCTGGCCATTCAAATGAGGCTGCGAAAATCCGCCACGACCGCACGGTAAAGCGCACGCTTGAACGGCACGATCAAGGCCTCCAGTTCGTCAATATCGGCCCAGCGCCATGCCTTGAACTCAGGGTGTGCGGTAGCGATGGTGATATCGGCGTCATCGCCCAGAAACCGCGCCAGAAACCAGTGCTGAGCCTGGCCGCGATATTTGCCGCGCCACAATTTGCCGATCAGTTCCGGCGGCAGGTCATAGCGATATTCCCGGTCACCGCCTGCAATGATCTCGGCCAGCGCCGGTGCCACTCCGGCCTCCTCGGTCAATTCGCGCAGCGCCGCCTGGCGCGGGGTTTCGCCGGGGTCAATTCCGCCCTGCGGCATTTGCCATGCCTCGCTGGTCGCTTCAATCCGCTGGCCGACAAACACCCCGCCCGCCGGGTTGACCAGCATGACCCCGGCGCAGGGGCGATAGGGCAAATGGTCAAAGCCGCTGGTCACGGCCGGGCCTCTGCGTCCCGCACCAGCGCGGCCACGGCGTCCAGCATCGCGCCAATGTCGCCGCTGGCGCTCGGCAATGCCTTGGTCAGACACACAAAGCCGTGGATCAGCCCCGCTGCCTCGTGGTGCACCACCCGCACCCCGGCGTCGGCCAGCTTGGCGGCAAAGGCTCGCCCCTGATCGCGCAGCGGGTCCAGCCCGGCGGTCACCACCACCATGGGCGGCAGGCCGGACAGGTCGCTGGCCAGCGGATCCGCGCGCCAGTCGGTCCCGCCCCCTGCATCGGTCCGGTCCCAGCCATAATGGCCGCCAAACCACGCCATGCTGGCCGCCGACAGCAGATATCCGCTGGCAAAGGTCGTAAAACTGTCCCAATCGCTCCGCGCCGAAACCACCGGATAAATTGCCAGCACCGCCCGCACCGGCTGCGCCGCCGGGGCATCGCGCAGGCTGATTGCGGTGGTGACCGCCAGCCCGCCGCCCGCGCTGTCCCCCGCCAGCACCAGTCCGGTGCAGGGGATATGCGCCGCCACCCAGCGCGCCGCCGCCGCACAATCGCGAGGGCCGGCAGGAAAGGGATGTTCCGGCGCCAGCCGATAGGCAATGGCGATGACCGGCAGGTCCAGCCGCCGCGCCGCCTCCGCGCAAAAGGCATCATGGGTGTCCAGATCGCCGATCACAAAGCCGCCGCCGTGGAAAAACACCATCACCGGCCCCGGGGCGCGGTCCGGGCGGTTGTCATAATGGCGCGCTGGCAGGGGACCGTCCGCGCCGGCAACCGCAATATCCTGGACCAGCGCAATCTCCCCGCGCGGGCGGTCGGCCAATTCCTTCATCGCCCGCATCAGCATGCGCGCGCCCTCTGGCGGCAAATCCTCAACCTTTGGGCCATTTGATGCGGCCAGCATGGCCAGAAATGCGGCGGTGTCGGGGCGGATATCGGGGGCGGGCTGGCTCATGGCGGAGCCAATGCCCGATCCGCCGACGCGGCGCCACTGGTTTCGTGCTTGGCAAATCGCCGTGGTACCGGCAAAGCGCCCGAACGGCGGAACTGGCGGAGCGGAGATGGACAGTATTACCCATGCGCTGGTTGGTGCCGTGCTGGCGCAAACCGGGCTGAAACGCCGCACGGCGCTGGCGGTGCCGACGCTGGTGATCGCCGCCAGCCTGCCGGATATCGATATTGTCAGCGGGTTGTGGCTGACCAGCATCGAACAATTGGGGTTTCGGCGCGGCATCACCCATGGCCCATTGGGCACGCTGTTGCTGCCACCGCTGCTGTGCGCGCTGATGCTGGGGTGGGATGCGCTGCGGCGGCGCGGGGCACCGGATCGCCCGGCGGTGCATCGCGGCTGGCTGCTGGCGCTGGCCTATATTGGCTGGGCCTCGCACCTGTTGCTGGATATTCCCAACAATTATGGGGTGCGGTTCGGCGTGCCCTTTGCCGAGACATGGACCTATGGCGACAGCCTGTTCATTATCGACGTGTGGCTGTGGGCGCTCATGATCGCGGCGCTGCTGATCGGTTGGCGGGCGGAACGGCGCGGGGCGGCAGCTTGGACGCGCCCGGCCCGCACGGCGGTCACCATCGGCCTTGCCTATATCGCGCTCAACAGTTGGATCACCGCCAGCGCCGAGGCACAGGCAGCAAAATTGCTCGCCGCCGCCGGGGTGAGCGATGCGCTGGTGGTGGCCAGCCCGGTGCCCGCCCTGTTTTGGCAGCGCGACATCATGTGGCGAACGCCCACGCTCTATGGTGGCGGCATGGCGGCGGTGGGGCAGGGGGTGCGCGTTAGTCCCGCCGGCCAGCCTCACCGGGCGAGCGATCCGCGCATCGCCGCGCTGGCGGCAACCAACCGCGAGGTGGCGGCGTTTCTGCGCTGGTCACGGATGCCGGTTGCGGAATTTGCGCGGGACGGCACGCTGACCCTGACCGATCAGCGCTATCGCCATCCGCTGGCCATTGCTCGGTTCCGGCTGGTGGCAAAACAGGGGAGTTGACGGCATGGCGGCACCGCAAATCATCTGGCTGCGGCAGGATCTGCGGCTGAACGATCAGGCAGCGGTTGCGGCGGCGGCGGCGGCGGGGCCGGTGATCCCCGTCTATGTGCTGGACGATGAAACGGCGGCCCATCGGCGGATGGGCGCTGCGTCGCGCTGGTGGCTGCACCACAGCCTGGCGGCGCTGGACGCTGACTTGCGCGCCCGGGGTTCCCGGCTGGTTCTGCGGCGCGGGGTGGCGGCCACGGTGC
>DAIUBZ010000032.1:0-3370 GCA_036846445.1 Sphingopyxis sp.
AATTGTCGACGCCCCGGCGCGGCTGTTCCGGCCTTGCCTATTCGGTCGATTATGTGACCAGCGAAGTGGCGTTCGACGAGAAAATCGTGACGCCCGGCGGGATATTGTACATCGACGGCGGATCGGTGCTCTATCTGGTCGGCAGCGTGATGGACTGGGTGGAAGATGATTTCGCCGCCGGTTTCACATTCGCCAACCCCAATGCCAAGGGCGCATGTGGCTGCGGCGAGAGCTTTACCGTCTGACCCCTATAATTTCACCAGCGTGACCGGCAGGCCGTCGCGCGGCTTGGGGATTGGCCATGCCTGCCAATCGGGCCGATAGCCCGGGGCCAGCGTCACCCGGTGCGCGGTCAGCACATGGTGCAGGAAAATCTTGGCCTGCATATAAGCGAAATGCAGCCCCAGACACATGTGCGCGCCGCCGCCGAACGGCACCCAGGCATATTTGTGGCGGGCGCGCACTGCATCCGGCGCAAAGCGCATCGGATCGAAACGCTCGGGCGCGGGCCAATGTTCGGCCATCTGGTGGGCATAGCCAACATTGATGCCGCAAAATGTCCCCGCCGGAATGGTATAGCCGCCAAATTCAAAATCCTTGACCGCCCGGCGCGGGATGCTGGGCACCGGCGGGATCATCCGCAAGCTTTCCTTGATCGCCATTTCGGTGAGGTGCAATTCGCCCAGCGCATTGTGGCCCACCCCCTGCCCCGCCGGGCCGACCGCCAGCAATTCGGCGCGCAGCCGGTCCTGCCATTCGGGATTGGCGGCCAGCAACCAGATCAGCGACGTCAGCGACGAGGTGATGGTGTCATGCGCCGCCATCATCAAAAAATTCATATGATCGACAATCGCCTCGACGCTCAGATATTCACCATCCTCGCCCCGCGCCTTGCAAATCTGGGTGAAAATATCCTGGCCATCGCTGTCGCGCCGCGCGGGAACCATCGCCCCGAAATAGTCCACCAGATATTTGCGGCCCGCCACCCCCTTGCCCATCAGGGTGAATGGCAATGGCTGGCGCACCACGCCCACGGACGCCTGAACCATATCGACAAAGGCGGTGTTCACCCGGTCCGCCTCTGGCCCCCACGGTATGCCCAGAAAGCTGGTGGCGGCCAGGTCCAGCGTCAATTGCTTGATCGCGGGGTAGAAGGCGAAACTGGACCCGGACCATAGCTGAACCCGCGCCGCGATGCCGCTGTTCAGCGCCCCGGCATATTCCCGCATCGGTTCGGGCTTGAACGCCACCGACAGGGTGCGGCGGTCGGCACGGTGATGGTCAAAATCCATCAGCATCAAGCCGCGCGGGAACAACAGGCTGAGCACCGGGCCCCAGCCCTGTTCGGAAGAAAACACCTTGTCGCGGTCAAACAACAGCAGTTCATTGGCCTCTGGCCCGACCAGCGCGACCTGCCGCCCGCCAAAGGCGGTGTTGCGGTAGACCGGCCCGAACCGATCGACCATCTCGCGGGCAAATTTATTCGGATCCTTGAGCATTTTCAGCGTATTGCCGACCAGTGGCAGGCCGTCATCACCGGGGATATGATCCAGCGAAGCCGGCGAATTCAGCGGCAGCCAGTGGCGCTCAAATGGCGGATTGAACGGATTGATCGACCAGATTTTCGTCGGTGCATTCATGGCAATATGCTCCTGCTGGAGCCAAATTGCCCGCTTACTGACATTAATGCAAGCAATATAGCGGGTGCCGCGCCGCCGTTCATCGACAATTCAACCGCCGGGCCGCACTTCGGTGTGGCGACGGTCCAGTTTCGGCGAGTCGCATCCTGGGCAGAGGGCAATGGCGATGGCAAAGGTGGGCAAGCGGGTACGGTCGATGCTGGTGGCGGGTCTGGCGGCGCTGTCGCTGGGCGGTTGCTATTATGACGACATCAATTCGGCCAGCTATGGCCAATATGGCACCAACTATGCCGCCGCCTGTGACAATGTTTATGGCAGCGATTATTGGCGCGCCGATCCCTTTGGCTATAACGATGGCTATGGCTATGACTGCTATGACCCCCGCGATTACCGTGGCGGCTTTGTTCAGATCGGCTTTGGCGGCGGCTGGTTCAATGATTTTTACTACCCCGGCCACGGCCTGTTCCTGTTTGATCGGGGCGGTTATCGCCACCCGCTCAATGACTATTATCTCAGCTATTGGGGCGGTCGCCGGGCGTGGTGGCGCCACCATGGTTCGCGGGGTTATGCGCCGCAGCGGTGGCGCAGCCCGCCGCGCCATTATCATGAATTTCGCGAACGGCGCGGCAACCACCGGGATGACCGGCGGCGCGGCTGGTCAGAGCGGGATGGCGCGAGCGGCATTGGCACCCCCAATGCCCGGGGGCCAGAGGTGCGCCAAACCCGGCCAGAGGAATTGCGGCGGCAGCCACCGGCTGACCCAGGCGCGGGCGGCACCCCAATCCGCCAGCGCGATTGGAATGGCCAGCGGCGGCAACGCCCGGATGCGCCGGTCGTCGGCACCAATGCCCCGCGCGCCAATCCCACCGCCAGCTATGGCGTGAGCGAAACCGCCGACCAGCCACGTCGCGGCGCGGACAGCGGCATGCCGCGCTGGCAGCGTGCGCCGCGCGGCGACGGGACCGCCGCTGTGCCGCCGCGCCGGGGTCAGCGTTTTGCGCCGCCCGCCGCGCCGACGGCCGGTGCGCCCACGACAACCGTGCCGCCGATGGTGCGCCGCCCCGGCTGGAACCCGGAGCTGCGGGGTGGCCCGGCGGCGGCCGCACGGCCAATGCGCCAGCCCGCGCCGGCCAGCGCCGCACCAACCAGCGCCGCCCCGGTCAGCCAGCCACCGCGCAGCCAACGGGTCGCCCCCGTGCGGGCCGCACCGCCGCCGCCCGCACCAGTCAGCCGCCCCGCCCGGGTGGGCCGCGCTGGCAGCGAGGGCAGCGCGGCGCGCCGGACGCGCAGCGACGACTGACCCGCACCCGTCGCCGCGTCAGATATCGTCGGCGCTGACCAGCTCCTCGCTGTCCAATTCGCCGGTCAGCGCCGCCACCGTCACCGCGACCGCAGCGTCGCCGGTGACGTTGGTGCAGGTGCGGATCATGTCCATGACATGATTGACCCCGGCGACCAGCGCGATGGTTTCCAGCGGCACGCCCACGGTGGTGAGCACCAGCGTCATCATGATAAGTCCCGACCCCGGAATGCCCGCCGCGCCAATTGCCGCCAGCGTGCCGGTAACCGCGATCATGATATATTCGGTCAGCCCCAGTTGGATGCCGAAAAACTGCGCCCCGAACATCGTGACCATGCCCAAAAACATCGCGGTGCCGTTCATGTTGATCGTCGCGCCCAGCGCGATGACAAAGCTGGACACGCTTTTCGACACGCCCAGATTGCGCTGG
>DAIUBZ010000032.1:3470-12943 GCA_036846445.1 Sphingopyxis sp.
GCGAACACGCCAAAGGGGGTGATTTCCATCACCACCATCGTCACCTTTTGCATGATGACAGCCCCGGCCTCGAACACCGCCGCCGCCGGTTTGCCCTCATCCTTGGCCATCAGCACGCCGATACCGATCAACAGGGAAAAGATGATCAGCGGCAACACCTGAACGTCCGCCATGACCTGAACCGGGCTTTCCGGGACCAGCGACAGGATCATCTCGACGGCGGTGGTCTCCTTCGCCTCGGGGATGGCGCCGCGCTGGATTGCGTCGATGTTGAGGCCGCTGCCCGGCTGGAACAGCAGACCCAGCCCCATGCCCATCCACACCGCCATTTGCCCGGTGACGACGAAAATCAGCATGGCCCGCCCGCCGACCCGGCCCAATTTGCGGATGTCGCCAATGGCGGCCACGCCGGATACCAGCGAGAAAAAGATCAGCGGCACCACCAGCATCTTGATCGACTTGATGAAAAAGTCGCCGATCCACTTGATCGTTTCAGACTCCGGCCCCCACGCAAAGCCGGTGATGATTCCCAGGATCAGGGCCGCGACCACCCGCTGCCACAACGGAATCCGAAACCACCATGCCACAATCATCTCTCCCCGGACGCAATTTATCGCACCGGGCTAACAGCGGCTGGGCAGCGTGGCAACCGCCGGGGTTAGAACAGCCAGTAAATCCCGCAGCACGCCGCGATACCGCAAACGATGTTCATCGGCAGACCAATGCGGACAAAATCGCCGAACCGATAGCTCGCCGCGCCATAGACCAAGGTGTTGGTTTGATAGCCAACCGGCGTGGCAAAGCTGGCGCTGGCCCCGAACATGACCGCCACCACCAACGCGCGCGGGTCAATCGCCGCCTGTTCGCCCAGCGCAATCACCAGCGGCGTCAAAATGACCGCCACCGCATTGTTGGTGACGGTTTCGGTCAGCGCGCTGGCCAGCGCATAAGTGCCGATCAGCAGCACCAGCGGCGACGCGCCGACCAGCCATGGCTCCAGCCAGCCAACGATCAACGCCACCGTCCCGGCATTTTGCAGGCCGGTGCCACAGGCCAGCATGGCGAAAATCAGCACAAGCACATTGCCATCAATCGCGCTCCACGCTTCCTGTGGGTCGATACAGCGGGTCAGCAGCACCACCGCCACCCCGCAAATCGCCAGCGCCTCGATCGGCAGCGCAAACAGCGCGGCGGCGATGACGATGGCCGCAACCGTAACAACGGCAATCGGGGCGTGGGTGCGGCGAAATGCCCGGGTTTGCGACACGGTAACGTTGGACAAGTTCACATTGTCCTGCATCGCCCGCAGCGCCGCCGGACCGCCCGCGACCAGCAACCGATCACCCGCGCGCACCCGGGCCCCCGCCAAATCCGGCCCGGCGATGTGGCGCGCCCGGCCCAGCCCGATGATCCGAACCCGCAGCCGCGACAAAAATGGAATCTCGCGCAATTGCCGCCCGATCACCGGATGGCTCGGCGCAATTGCGGCATCGATGAACGCCAGATCCGCTGGCCGGTCCGGCCCGGCGGTCAGCACCGCCCCGGCGGCGCTGGCCATGCCGATTTCTGCCCCGCTGGCGCTGGCGAGCGAGGTGAGTTCGGTGCGGCTGGCGGCGATGATCAGCACATCCCCCGCCTCGATGGAAAAATCGAACGGCGCGCGCCGGATCGTGCCGCCGCGGCGCACCCCCAGCAATTTCACGCCGCGCCGCTTGGTCAGCGCCAACTCGGTGGGCCGCTGGCCGATCATGACCGATCCTGCCTTGATCTTTGCCTCGGAGATATAGAGTTCGCTGTCATCGTCTGCCGCCGCCGCATCGGCGCGATCGGGCAACAAATATGGCCCGGCGATCAGCAGAAACGTCAGCCCCGCCGCCGCCACGATCAGCCCGACGCCGGTGATTTCAAATATGCCGAACGGGGCCAGTCCCTCGCGCTGGGCCACACCATCCACCAGCAAGTTGGTGGACGTGCCAATCAGGGTCAGCGTGCCGCCCAAAATCGCAATATAGGACAGGGGGATCAGCAGCCGCGTCGCCCCCACTTTCAGCAGCCGGGCCAGCGATTTCATGATCGGGATCATCACCATCACCACCGGCGTGTTGTTCATGAACGCCGATGCCACCAGACTGCCCAGACCAATTTCCGCCAGCGCCAGTCGGGGCCGCCCGCGCGCGCGGGTCAGCACCATGCTGGCCACCGCCTCCAGCGCGCCGGTGCGGGTCAGGGCGCCAGACAGGATGAACATGGCCGCAATGGTGATCGGCGCGCTGTTGCTGAACACGCCCAACATCTCTTTGGGGCTGAGCATCCCCAGCGGCCACAAAATCACTGCCCCCACCACCGCCACCACCACCGCGGGCAGGCGTTCGGTGGCAAAGGCGGTAAACAACAGGACCAACAGCACCAGGCCAATCACCGCGCTATGATCAGCAAGCAAGGCCGCGACCGGATTCATCCGCCGCACTGGCCCCGGTGCAGCAATTTCTGATCGGCCAGCACCAGCGCCATCATGGCCGCCACCACCGGCGCGCCGCGAATGCCGACACAGGGATCATGGCGGCCCCGCGTGACGATATCGGTTGCGGTGCCATCGCGGGCGATGGTTTCAACCGGCGTCAAAATGCTGCTGGTTGGTTTGAACGCAACCCGCACCACCACCGGCTGGCCCGTGGAAATGCCGCCCGCGATCCCGCCGCTGTGGTTGGTCAGAAAATCGGGCCGGTTGCTGCCGTCGGCGGCGGGGCGCATCCGGTCGGCGTTCTGTTCCCCGGACAGGCGGGCAGCGTCAAAGCCCGCGCCAATTTCCACGCCCTTCACTGCATTGATGCCCATCATCGCATGGGCCAATTCGGCGTCCAGCTTGGCATAAAGCGGCGCGCCCCAGCCAGCGGGCACGCCGGTCGCCGCACAGGCGATGACCGCGCCCAATGAACTGCCCGCCAGCCGCGCGCCGTCAACCAATTTTTCCCAGCGCGCCGCCGCCGCCGGATCAGGGCAGAAAAAGGGGTTGCGGGTGATTTCGTCCAGATCAAAATTGGCCGGGTCAATCGCATCACCGCCGATTTCGGCGACCCAGGCGTGAATCGTCACCTCGGGGATGACCAGCCGCGCCACCGCGCCCGCCGCCACCCGGCTGGCGGTTTCGCGCGCCGATGACCGCCCGCCGCCACGATAATCGCGCAGGCCATATTTGGCGTCATAGGCATAATCGGCATGGCCGGGGCGATAGGCCGCCGCGACCTCGGAATAATCCTTTGACCTTTGGTCGACATTGTCGATCATCAGGCTGATCGGCGTGCCGGTCGTCCGGCCCTCGAACACCCCCGACAATATCCGCACCTGATCCGGTTCCTGCCGCTGGGTGGTATATTTGCTGGTACCCGGCCGCCGCTGGTCCAGAAATGGCTGAATGTCCCCCTCTCCCAGCGCCAGCCCCGGCGGACAGCCATCCACCACCGCCCCAATCGCCGGGCCGTGGGATTCGCCCCAAGTGGCGAAACGAAACAGATGGCCGAAACTGTTGCGGCTCATGTCAGCGCAATATCCGGCGCATCTTCCTGTTTCATGCCCACCGTATGATAGCCCGCATCGACGTGGTGGGTCTCGCCCGTCACGCCGCTCGACAGGCCCGACAACAGATACAGGCCCGCGCCGCCGACATCGTCAATCGTCACGTTGCGGCGCAGCGGCGCATTATATTCGTTCCATTTCAATATATAGCGAAAATCGCCGATGCCGCTGGCCGCCAACGTCTTGATGGGTCCAGCCGAAATCGCATTCACCCTGACCCCGGCAGGGCCGAAATCATTGGCCAGATATTTCACGCTGGCCTCCAGCGCTGCCTTGGCTACGCCCATCACATTGTAATGCGGCATCATTTTTTCCGCGCCATAATAGGTCAGCGTCAGCAAGCTGCCGCCGCCCGTCCCGGTTTCGGGATCATAGGGCGTCATCATCGCCGCCGCCCGCTTGGCCACGGCGGTAAAGCTGTAGACGCTGATGTTCATCGTCATCAGGAAATTGTCGAGGCTGGTGTCGGCATATTTGCCGCGCAATTCCGCCTTGTCGCTAAAGCCGATGGCGTGGACAACAAAGTCGATGGTGGGCCAGCGCGCCGCCAATGCCGCAAAAGCGGTGTCCAGATTGGCCATGTCGCTGACGTCACAGGGGATCAGAAAATCGCTGCCGATGCTGGCGGCGAGCGGCCGCACCCGTTTTTCCAGCACCTCTCCCTGATAGGCAAAGGCCAGCTGAGCGCCCTCTGCCGCCAATTGCCGGGCGATGCCCCACGCCAGCGATTTGTCATTCGCCAGCCCCATAATCAGGCCCCGCTTGCCCGCCATCAATCCGCTCATTCCCCGCCCTTCCCTGTGGTTGTCATCTGGTCGTCGAGCGCCGCCGCCAGCGCCGCGTTCAATTCCGCCCCCATAACCAAACCCAGCCCGACAATATAGAAAAACAACAGGGTGATCATCACCCCCGCCAGGCTGCCATAGGTCAGGTCATAGCTAAAGGCATATGCCAGCACGAGCGGCAGGCCCGCCAGCGTCCCAATCCACCACCCCGCCGTCAGCGCTGCGCCAGGCCATTTGGGGTAGCAAGCGGCCTTATACGCCGCCGGGGTCAGCACCCGAAACAATATATAAAGCGCCAGATACAGGCCAAAAAATGGCAGCCACCGCGTCACCCCGCCGATCAGCACGCCGTCCCCCAGCCCCGGCGCAAGGTCGCGGACAAATTGCTCCGCCGCCACCAGCAGCACCTCCGCGCCCAAGCTGAGCATCAGCAGCAGCACCGCACCAACCGTCAACGCCATGCCGCCCAGCCGATACAGCCAAAAGCTGCGGCTGGGGACAGCGCGATAGGCGCGGTGCAAGATGTCGCGGATCGCCTCGATCAGGCTGGCCACGGTCCACAGCGACACCGCGGCGCCAAACACCAGCAACCCCCCGCGGCGCGCGCCCATCGCCTGCACAATCGGATCGCGCAGCGCGCCCGATACCGTCGCTGGCATCGCCGCCAGCACGGCATCGACCGTGGCCATCCCCGTCTCGCTGCGCCCCAACGCCGCCGCAACGGCCGTGGCCGTGATAAAAAAGGGAAACAGGGCAATCAGCGCCAGATAGGCCAGGTTGCCGGCATGGGTGAAGCCATCATTATAGGTGCCAACCAGCATCCGCCGCACCACAGGCACAAATTGCCGGTCCGCCAGCACCATGAGCGCCCATTGGCGGCGAACAGCAGCGATCACCGAGGCAGCCCGGCCCATCATTCCGTCAGCCGCCAAGCCCTTCGCGGACGTTGCGGCCATCACGCCAGCCCGCCGCAAACTCGACCAGCGCGGCATCACCAGCGGGCAGATCGACCAGCAACCGCACCAGCAAATCGCCGCGTGCGCTGTCCTTCCCGCTCCACCCCTTGCCCTTCAGCCGCATCTGCCGCCCGGATGACGACCCGGCGGGCACCGACAGCATGACCGCGCCATCCGGGGTTGGCACCCGCACTTTCGCCCCCAGCACCGCCTCCGCCAGGGTGACGGGCACGTCGATGCGGATATTGATGCCGTCGCGGACAAAAAATGGATGGGCGCCCACCTCGATTGTCACAATCGCATCGCCGCGCCCGCCCGGCCCGGCATCGCCCTTGCCCGTCAGCCGCATCTGGATGCCGCTTTCCACGCCAGCAGGCAGTTTGACATCGATGGTTTGGCCATCCGCCAAGGTGATCCGCTGCGGCGCACAGGTGGCGGCATCGACAAAGCTGACCGCAAGCCGATAGGCGCGATTGGCCCCGCGCGGCGGCGGTGCGCCCCGCCCTGCGCCAGACCCGCCCCCGCCAAATGGCCCGCCACCGCGCCCGCCAAACAGCCCTTCAAACAGATCGGACAGATCCGCCGCCTCACCGCCAACGCCGCCACCGCCGCCGAAACCGCCGGTTTGCGGACCCCGCCGCCCGGCGCTGCCGCCATAGCCAAAGGGCATGGCCGGATTGCCGTCGGCATCAATTTCGCCGCGATCAAAGGCGGCCCGCCGGGCGGGATCGCCCAGCAGGTCATAGGCCGCCGCCGCCTCGGAAAACCGCTCCGCCGCCTTGGGGTTGCCGGTGTTTTTGTCAGGATGCCATTGCTTGGCCAGCTTGCGATACGCCGCCTTGATCTCGGCCTCTGACGCCGATTTGTTCACCCCCAAGGTGCGATAGGGATCTGCCATTGGCTGTTGCTCGCCTGCCTGCCGGTGCCGGGATCATTTCCCGCCACCCATGTGGGGCCAGCGCCGGGGCGGGTCAAGCCGGGCCAATTGGGCATGCCGGTTTTGCTCGACCCGCGCGCCCGGCGGGAGTAAGCGGCGGGCATGACAATTTGCCCCTTTGCCCTGTTCGATGCCTGGCTCGCCGATGCGGCGGCCAGCGAGCCCAATGACCCCAATGCGATGGCGGTGGCCAGCGTCGATGACGATGGCCAGCCATCGGTGCGGATGGTGCTGCTCAAGGGCCATGATAAGCAGGGATTTGTGTTTTACACGAACTTCACCAGCCGCAAGGGCCGGGCCTTGCTGGCCAATCCCCGGGCCGCGCTGTTGTTTCATTGGAAATCCAAGCTGCGGCAAGTGCGGATTGAAGGGCCGATTGCGCCGATTGCCGAGCGCGAGGCCGACGCCTATTTCGCCAGCCGCCCGCGCGATTCGCAATTGGGGGCATGGGCGTCCGATCAGTCCCAGCCTTTGGCCAGCCGCGAGCTGTTCGACGCCCGGTTTGCCGAGGTTGAGGCGCGATTTGCCGATCAGCCGGTGCCGCGCCCGCCGCATTGGTCCGGGCTGCGCGTCACCCCGCACCAATTTGAATTTTGGCAGGACCAACCCTATCGCCTGCATGAGCGCCGGCAATTTTGTCCGCTGCCCGATGGCGGCTGGACGGAACAATTGCTGTTTCCATGACCAGTGGACCGGCCCCGGTCGGCACCGGCCTGACCAGCCGGGCCGCGCTGGCCAGTGTTGCTGTCGCGGTGATATTGGTGGCGGCCAAGGGGTGGGCGGTGCGGGAAACCGGGTCCAGCGCCATGCTGGCCAGCCTGGCGGACACATCGCTGGACCTGGCCGCATCGGTCATCACCCTGATCGGGGTGCGGATTGCGGCCATCCCTGCGGATGACGACCACCGCTTTGGCCATGGCAAGGCCGAAGCCGTGGTCGCGCTGGTTCAGGTGGTGCTGGTCAGCCTGGCCGCGCTGGTGATCGGGGTGCGGGCGGTGCAAAGCTGGGCCACCGGGGCCGCGCCGGTCGCGCCGGAAAGCGGCATTGCAATATCCCTGTTCGCCATTGTGCTGACCAGTGGGCTGCTCAGCTATCAGCGCCATGTCATCCGCCGCACCGGATCGGTCGCCATTGGCGCTGACCATCTTCATTATCAATCCGACCTGCTGCTGAACGCTGCGGTCATTGCGGCGCTGGCGCTGGATATTTATGCCGGGTTGCGCGGCGCGGACGCCATGTTCGGCGTCGGCATCGCCCTGTGGCTGATCTATGGCGCATGGCGGATGGCGGGCGATGTGCTGGACCAGTTGATGGACAAGGAATGGCCGGACGCGCGCAAGCTGGCCTTTATTGAAGTGGCGTTGCAGCATCCCGAAGCACGCGGCATCCATGATTTGCGCACGCGGACCAGCGGCACGCGCGATTTTGCCCAATTTCGCCTGTGGTTGCGCCCCGATCTGACCGTGGGCGAAGCCGATGCGATCATGGCGCGGGTCGCCGCCCGATTGGCCGAACATTTCCCCGGCGTGGAGATTTTGATTGTCCCCGGTCCGCTGGCGCCGGATGCCGCCGCACCCCCGGCACTGGCCTGACGCCACCCGCGAACCGCTGGTTGCGGGCCGGCTATAATGTGGCCAGCAAATCCGCCAGCCGCTGGCGCAGCGCCGGAAACTGAGGATCATTGGTAACCCCCAGCCGCACCACCGTCACCCGCTGCGACGGCGAGACGATGATATACTGCCCCTGATGGCCCAGCGCGGCAAACATGTCGTTCGGCCCGCGCTGCGGCCACAGCGCCGCGTCACTGCCTGCCGGGCGCGGGCGGTTCAGCCAGATATGACCGCCATAGCCGCCATCGCGCGGCGATGGGGCCAGCATGAAGTCAACCCAGCCCTCCGGCAACAGCCGCGCGCCGTCGACGACGCCCCGTTGGCGCAAAAATTCGCCGAACCGGGCATAGTCCCGGGCGGTTGCATGGACAATCGACCCGCCGATCATGGTCCCGCGCGCGTCAAATTCCGGGGTCAGGCTGGTCATGCCCAATGGCTCGGTCAGGCGGCCCGCGATAAACGCCCGCACTGCCTCGCGCCGCGCCACCGGACGGTCGGACGGGGTCAGGGTGCGCGCCAATATGTCCGCCAAAATGATGCTGGTCGCCGAGCTATAGTTGAACTGCTCGCCCGGCTGCGCCACCGGCGGCTTGGCCTCAGCAAAACCGGCCATATCGGCGGCGGCAGCCCCGAACAACATCTCGACCGTGTCGGCGGCCCACACCGGATCGCCATTCTCGACATGGTCCAGCCCGCTGCTCATGTGCAGCAAATGGCGCAGGGTAATCGCGCCGCGCGGATCGCCCGGACGCTGCCATGCGGGCACCGGGGCGGGATCGTCCAGCGCCAATTGGCCATCCGCCACCAGAAAGCCGATCAGCACGGCGGTGATGCTTTTCGCCATCGACCAACTGATGAGTTTGCTGTCCGGGCCAAAGCCGGGACCATAGCGCTCGGCAATCACCTCGCCATCGCGCAGCACCACCACCGCCCGGGTTTCGCCCAGCGCCGCCGGATCCGCGAACAGGGCATCGACGGCGCGGTTGCCGGCCGGGCGCTGGGCCGCCGCGATGGCGACACCAGTTGCGGGGTCAGCGGCCATGGCGGGGGCAAGCGATCGCCCGCCCGGCCCCGCCACCGGCCACACCAGCGCCGCCGCGACCAGCACTGCGGCACTTGCGCCAACGATGATTTTGCGGTTCATGGGACCATGGATAGCACCCCAACGCCGCCCGCTTCAATCGCGATTTCGCCCGGCCCGGTCCCGCGCCGCCGCCGGGTCTGGCTGTGGCTTGGCCTGATTTTGGCGATCACCGCCGTGCTGATCGGTTGGCGGCTGCCACATTGGCACGCACAGGCCGCCGCGGGGGCGGCCTATGGCGCGCGGATTGGCTGTTCCTGTGTGTATGTGCAGGGCCGCACCGTCGGCAATTGTGTCGATGATTTTGAACCGGGGATGGAAATCGTTGCCCTGACCAACGACCCCGCCACCAACAGCGTCACCGCCAGCGTGCCCCTGCTGGCCTCCCGCACCGCCCGCTTCGCCGGGGCCACCGGCTGTCTGCTCGATCCGTTGGATTAGCGCGCATTCCTATCTGGATGATGCCATCTGACTGGAAACCGCGCCAACGCCCGGCGACCCGGCCAGGCCGCGTCATTCCCACTCGATTGT
>DAIUBZ010000033.1:0-12807 GCA_036846445.1 Sphingopyxis sp.
TCCACGGCCATGGCGCGCCCGTGAGCGCGGCGCGCAGGCCCAGCATCATCAGCGCGCCGGGCAGGACGATCAGCGCCGCCGTCCGCACCGGCGTACCACGCGCCACCAGCCACAACGCCTCCAGCGCCAGCACGATGAGCACAATATCGGCAGCATGGCCGCTGGTGAACAGGGCGTCCATCATTGCCCCGGCCTAGCCAAAGGGTGGGTTAAGCTGGACCACCGCCAGATTCAGCGCGCCCGCCACGCTGACCCACAGCAAATAGGGGACCAGCAACCACCCCGACCGCCGGTTGCGGCGGCCACATACCCAGATCAGCCCGGCAATCGACAGCCACAGCAGCGCCACCTCGGCCAGCGCCCAATCGGGCCGCTGCATCCGGAAAAACAAAAGCGACCAGAGAATGTTCAGCGCACCGTTCAGCGCAAACAGGCCGATCACCAACTCCGCCGCCCGCCGGTCCGGGGCATCGCGCCACGCGGTCACCCCGGCGATGGTGGCAGCAACAAAAATCAGCGTCCAGGCGATGGGAAACACAAAATCCGGCGGGTTCCAGCCCGGTTTGACCAGCCCCTGATACCATGGGCCGGTGGGATCGGTCAGCGTCGCGCCGACCGATGCGACCACCAGCGCCGCCGCCGCGCCAACCGCCATCGGCACCCAGCGCCGGGTCATGCCATGGCAGCCGTCATGTATTGGCCGGGCGCAGGCCCAGCAGATGCGCGGTGTCTTTCAGGAAAATCCGGATATGCGCCATGGGTTTGGCCCGGACCAGCCGCTTGTTCATATAGGCTTGCCAGGTCAGTTGCTGGACATCGGGGTCGGCGCACATATCGACAAAGCGCTCGCGCCGCTTGTCGCTGCTATACCAGAAATATTGCATCAGCCCCAGCACCCAGAACACGGTGCCATGTTCGCGCATGAAGGCGCGCCGTGCGGCTTTCAGCGCCTTTGGGTTTGCGCTGACCAAAAATGCCTCGGCGGCGGCGGCGACGTGGCGGGCGCTGGTCATGGCATAATAAATGCCCTCGCCCGATGCCGGTGCCACCACGCCCGCCGCATCACCCGCGACGATGACATCGCGGCCATTATCCCATTTTTTCAGGGGTTTTAGCGGAATTGGCGCGCCTTCGCGGCGGTGGGTGGCGCACCCGTCCAGCCCCAGATCGCCGCGCATGTCGGCCACCGCGCCGCGCAGGGAAAATCCCTTGTTGGCGCTGCCGACCCCGATGCTGGCAGTGTCGCCGTGCGGGAAGACCCACGCATAAAAATCGGGCGACAATTTGCCCTGGTAAAAGACATCGCAGCGCGCGCCGTCAAAGCCCTGATCGGTGCTGGCCGGGGCGGCGATGATTTCGTGATAGGCATAGACGCAGGGGACTTTGTCGCCATTTTTGATATTTTGCCGGGCCACAGCGGAGCGCGCGCCGTCGGCGCCGATCACCACCCGCGCCCGCACCCGGCGCAGCGGCGCGCCCCGGCGTTCGCGGAAAGTGACGATCGGCCCGGCGACATCGTCGCGCTCAATCGCCTCGAACAGCCCGTTCTGGCGCACCGCCCCGGCATCCTCGGCCCGTTCGCGCAGCCATTCGTCAAAATCCTCGCGGTCGACCATGCCGACATAGCCAATGTCGCCGACCGGCATATCCACCGCCCGCCCCGATGGCGCGATCATCCGGGCCGACCGCGCCTTGGCGACCAACAGGCTGTGCGGAATCGCGAAATCCTCCAGCATGCGCGGCGGCACCGCGCCGCCGCATGGCTTGATCCGCCCGGCCCGGTCGAGCAGCAGCACCCGGCGGCCAGCGCGGGCCAAATCGGTGGCGGCGGTTGCCCCAGCCGGGCCGCCGCCCACCACCACTGCGTCATAAACTGCCTCAACCATGGGCCATTCTCCGGTTGGCGGCGGTTCGCCGCGTCATCTGCATTGCCAAAATGCCAGCGGCGATGAACAGCGCCGCTTCGGCCGCAAAAATCAGGCTGAACGCCGGAGCGGAACTGCCCATGATGGTGCGGGCCACATCCACGCCCACCGCGCCGATCAGCCCGCCCAGACCAAAGGCGATGGCCTGTGCCGCGCCCCACACGCCCATCCGCACGCCCTCACGCGATGTCTTGCCCTGACCCGCCATGCCCATCATCGATCCGATGGCGGCGACAGCGAACACGCCGTTGCACAGGCCCAGCACAAAGCAATTGAGCTCCAGCGGCCAGCCCGGCCCGACCTGCGCCGCCAGCGCCAGACCGGCCAGCGCCAGCGCCGACCCGATGCAGCCGGCGAAAATCCACGCCCGCAAATCGCCCGGCAAGCGCCCGGCAAAGGCGCTGCCACCAACGCCGGATACGATCATGCCGACCAGCACCCCGCCATGCTGCATCCCCGACAGGCTGGTCGATTGGCCGGGGGTCATGCCGAACATCAGCCCGGCAAATGGTTCAAGGATCAGATCCTGCATGCTATAGGCCAGCATCGAGATGAACACGAACAGGGTGAAGCGGCGGGCCGCCGGATCACTGAAAATCTCGTCCAGCGCGGCGCGCAGCGGCGGCGGCGGCGGGGCGGGGTTCATCGGCAGCGCCTGTGATTGAATTTCCAGCCGCCAGGTCGCGGCGCAGGTCAGGGCAAAGGCCACCGCCACCACCCCGCCCGTCACCAGCGCCAGCCGCTGCGCCGAAAATGGTTCCAGCAGCGCCCCGGCAATGATTGCCGATGCCACCACCCCGGCCACCATCATCACCCACGTCAGCGCCGCTGCCGCCGGACGCCGCGCCGGGGCGGTGCGCGAGGCCAGCAGCGCAAGCGTCGAGGTGCCCGCCGCGCCGACGCCCACGCCGATCAGCGAAAAGGCCAGGATCGCAAGGCCGGTGCCCAGCGCTGGCGCGGCGGGGCTGAGCAGCACCGCATTGACCGCCATCAGCACGCCGACCGCCAAAATGCCCATGCCGGTGATGATCCACGGGGTGCGTTCGCCGCCGACATCCGACCCCTGGCCCCACAATGGCCGCGACAATTGCACGGCATAATGCCAGCCGACCAGCGCCGCCGGAATTGCCGCCGCCATGGCATATTCCACCACCATCACCCGGTTCAGCAGCGATGTGCAGACCATGATCATCGCGCCAATCGCCGATTGCACCAGCCCCAGCCGGACAATCGCGCCCCAGCCCAACCCCGTGTCATGCGTTGCCGCGCCGGTCATTCCCGCGCGGTCCAGCACCTTGATGCTCATATATATGCCCCCAACCCCAATGCTGCCGCCAACATGCCCAGCACGTAAAGCGCGATGCCCGTTGCCCCGTACCAGGGGGCAAACCGCGCCGGATCGCTGACCAGTCGCGGCATCAATGCCAATTGCACCGCCAGCAACAGCGCGACGATCACCGCCGATGCGGTCAGCCCCCACGCCGCCAGCAGGGCGATGACGATGATTTGCGCCCCCGCCATCACCGCGCAGGCCAGCCGCGCCGCCGGGCCAACCCCCAATGTCACCGGCAATGAGCGCAGGCCCATCGCCCGGTCGCCCTCGATCGCCTTGAAATCATTCAGGGTCATGATGCCGTGCGCGCCAAGGCTATACAGCGCGATGATCGCCAGCACCTGCCCCGATGGCAGGCCGCCCGCCATCACGCTGGCCCCGGTGAACCAACTCAGCCCCTCGTAACATAGCGCCACGACCGCCGGGCCAGTCCAGCCACTGGCCTTCAGCCGCAGCGGCGGCGCGCTATAGGCCCAGGCAAAGACCAGCCCGACCACGGTCGCGACAAAAATCCACGGCCCGGTGGCATAAGCGACGATCAGCCCGACCAGCGTGCCAATAATCGCAATCACCAGCCCCCAGCGGCCCGCGATTCGCCCCGACGGGATGGGCCGTT
Source organism: Sphingopyxis sp. (assembly GCA_036846445.1). Taxonomy (GTDB): domain Bacteria; phylum Pseudomonadota; class Alphaproteobacteria; order Sphingomonadales; family Sphingomonadaceae; genus Sphingopyxis. The sequence goes on from DAIUBZ010000033.1 coordinate 3,875, forward strand.
CGGGCTGGTTGATCGCGTCCACCTCGCGGTCGAACCAGTCGTTCACCGCCTGGCTGGTCCCGCACACAATCGGCCCGGTCAGCAGGATGCCCGCCAGCACAAAAGGCCATTGATCCAGTGGGTTGGCCCCAGACGAGACGATGCCGCAGCCAAAGGCCCACATGGGCGGAAACCAGGTGATGGGCTTCAAAAGTTCCAAAATGTCCCGGGGGCGGGGCGGCGCCACCAGCGCAGACGAGACGGACGAACGGGCCATGGGTGAAAGCTACACTTGACACCGAATAGTGTCAAACCGTTTTGACAGTTCAATCGCCCCGATCGCGGGCCCCATCGTTGGCTCCATCGCTGGCGTCGTCGCCGCTGTCCGACAGATTGCCGAGGCCATAGCGGTGCAATTTGGAATAGAGGCTCTGGCGGCTCAGCCCCAACACCTCCGCCGCCGATGCCCGGTTGTCGGCGGTATAGGCCAGTGCCGCCTCGATGCACAAACGCTCGATCAAATCGGTGCTTTCGCGGACAATATCCTTCAGCGGCACCCGGCCCACCAGATCGGTCAATTGCTCGACCGACCGGGGGGCCTCGGGGGTATCGGCGGCCAGATCGCGCAGCCGCCGCCCCACCGGTCGCACGGCAAAGCCATAGTGAACCGGGGTGCCAGCGGCGCGCACTGCCGACAATTCCACTTGCTCCTCAGCCCCCGACCCGATGCTGCGCACGATGGTCGCCAGATTGCGGGCCGCGCCATGCTGGGCAAGCTGGGCGGCGATCAAGTCCAGATCGACTCCGGGCCGCCCGATAAATTCGCCCAGCGCCCGGCCGCGCAACTGATCGGCAGTGGCCAGCGCCACCAATTCGACAAAGGCGCTGTTGGCGGCGGTGATGCGCAGACCGGAATCGGCAATGACAAAGGGGTCGGGGATGGTGTCAAGCAGGTCGATCGCCGGGGCGGTGCCAGCGATCGTCCGGCCGGGCCGCACCAACAGATAACGCCCGCCCTGCTGGCGAAAGCCGGTCGCGCTGACCAGCAATTGCGGGCCGTTGTCGGCCAACGCCACCAGGATCGGCGACACATGCTGCGCCGTCATCACACTGCCCAAAAATGCGATCAGCCGGCTCTGGTCAGTGCTGGCAAACAATTGCTCCAGCCGTCCGCCGACCAGCGCGCCGGGCTTGGCCTCCACCAGTTCGTGCGCCGCCGGATTCGCCTCGCGCACCCGCAACGTGTCGGCGTCCACCACCAGCACCGGCTCGCCCGAACGTTCAAACAACAGCCGATAGCGCGTCTCGACATGGCGCAGCCGCAGATAGTCGCGTTCCAGCGATTGCTGGGTTTTGATCAATTGTTGCTGCAACCGCGCAGTGGCGCGCAAATCGCGGCCCAGCGCCAGCCGCCGCCCGCCCGCCAGCGCCACCACCCGGTAGCGCACGGGCATGTCGCCCGCCGGGGTGATATGGGTGATCTGGCGCCAGCGGTCATCGGCGGTGGTTGGGCCAGTGGCCAGCATGTCGGCAATCTTGTCCTGGCTGTCGCTGGTCGCGGTCGCGCCCCATGGCTGTCCCATCCAGCCGCTCAAATCAGGACCGCTGGCATCATTCACCGCGACATCGACGATGGTGCCATCGCGGTCCAGCAGCAGCGCAAGATCGCCTGCCGCCAGCGCGAGCCGCGCCGCCGCGTCCGGGCTGCCGGACAGCCAGTCGGGATCGGCGAAACACCTCTCGCCCGTACCGCTCTGCATTCCCTTATTCCCCACCCTTCATTCCATCGGCCCGGTCATCCCTCCGGCCCACTTCAGCCCGCGCAAATTGTGTCGATTGCCGGCACCGCCTTGCTCCTGCTGTCCTCGACCAACGCCCCCGCCAGCGCCAGCGCCGCCGCGGCATCCCCCGCCGCGCCGTCCGCGCCGCTGATCGCTGCCAATTCCGGGCACCGCAACAGCATTGGTCCCCCGACCATCAGCTTCACCCCCGGATTTGCCGATGCGGCCCGCACCGCCCGAACCAGCGCGGGCAGCGCCGCCGCCGCCGCGTCACCGCCGGCGCTCAGCCCGACCAGGTCGAAGGGGCAAGCCGCAACCCGGCTCAGCAATTCGGCCTGCGATGGCGCAATCAATGCCTCCGTGTCCCAGCCGCCGCGTCCCAACATCATCTCCAGCATCAAAACGCCAAAACTGTGCTGATCGCCGGGCATTGCCGCCACCAAGGCGCTGCGCTGCGGCCCGGGCACCGGCGGGGCCGGGTGCTGGGCGTTCAGCGCCCGCATCACCAGTTGCAACCGTGACACGCCAATGCTGACGGCCACAAAATCACAGGCGTCCGCCGCCCATAACTCCCCCAGATGCCGGGCCGCACTCGCCAGCACCTGCGTCATCACCTGCTCGGCTGGCACACCCCGGCCAATCAGCCGCGCCGCCCGGCGCAGCAGCGCCCCCGGTTCCCGGCTCAGCGCCAACGGGGCAAGTTCGGCAATGGCGTCCGCGGCAATGGCGGCTGCGACTCGCGGCTCCGCGCTGCGGCCAGCCCCACTTGCCGGTGACACCATCCGCAGGCGCGGGATGATGTGCAGTCCGATGGCCTGACCCAGCGCCGCCCGATCCGCCCGGCCAATGGCGGACGGGCGCGCTGCGTGAGATGATGCGGTGCGGGGCGATATTGCCATGATGCACAACCCTTCCAGCGTGAATGCGGCGCCAAGATCGCGGTTGCGCGCGGCTGGCCGGGCAAAGGGGGAACCGGCCATCTGTGGCATCTGCTGCGCTGTCTTAACGCGGGCGATTGGCGTTGTCCAGTTTGCCTGTCGTCTAGAATGATTGACAGTGACCGACCAACCGGCCTAAGCTGAGCGCCAGATATTGGTGGCCCTCCTGCGGGCCACGGTGCGGGCCGGCCAGTGCACCCGCCCGGTGGCAAGTGCGGACAGGCGCAGACAGGCCGGGCCAGGTGCGGGCAACTGACGGGAAGGGCGAAAAGCAGCGCATGAGCAGTGGCCACACCTTTACCATGACTGCGGCGCCGCACGCAGCGACGCCATTGGCGCAGCCTGCGGCCAAGCCGCTCTACACCCCCGCCGAGCGCGCCCGCCGCGACTCCACGGTGTGGACGCTGGTTCAGGGCGTGCTGGCCCCGGTGCAATTTGCGATATTTCTGATCAGTCTGGTGCTGGTGCTGCGCTATCTGGCCAGCGGCACCGGGCTGTGGGCCGCCGATGTGTCAGTGGTGATCAAGGTCGCGGCGCTCTATCTTATCATGGTCACCGGCGCGATCTGGGAAAAAGTCGTGTTTGGCAAATGGCTGTTTGCCGACGCTTTTTTCTGGGAAGACATGGTGTCGATGGTCGTGATCGGCCTGCACACCGCCTATCTGGTGATGCTGATCGGCGGCTTCGGTTCGGTCGAGGCCCGGATGTGGGTCGCACTGGCGGGTTATCTTGCTTATGTGGTGAACGCGGCGCAATTTTTGCTGAAATTGCGCGCGGCCCGGTTGGCGGCGAGCTGAACCGATGGCCCGCGCCCGCACCCCGTCCCCTGCTGCACCGGTTGCCACTGGCGGGATGCTGGCGGGCGGGTGGGGCCGGGTGGCGCTGGCGTGGTTGCCATTTGCGGATGCGGGCAGCACGGATTTGCCCCTGGCCCGGCTGCTCAGATTGGCCTTGTTTCAGGTCAGCGTGGGCATGGCGCTGGTGCTGCTGAATGGCACATTGAACCGGGTGATGATCGTCGAACTGGGCCTGCCCGCCGGGCTGGTCGCACTGCTCGTCGCGCTGCCGCTGCTCGCCGCGCCGCTGCGCGCTGCGATTGGCCACCGGTCCGATCACCACCGTTCGGCGCTGGGCTGGCGGCGGGTTCCCTTTATCTGGTATGGCACGATGCTGCAATTTGGCGGGCTGGCGATCATGCCGATGGCGCTGTTGATTTTGGCCCGGCCCGGTGATGCCGGGCTGGGGATTGCGGCGGCGGCGGCGGCCTTTGCCCTCACTGGCTTTGGCATGCACATGACCCAAACCGCCGGGCTGGCGCTGGCCACCGATCTGGCCCCGGCGGATAAACGCCCGCGCGCGGTGGCGCTGCTCTACGTCATGCTGCTGGCCGGGATGATGGCGGCGGCGCTGATCATTGGCGGCGCGCTGATGGATTTTGGCCCGACCCGGCTGGTTCAGGTGATTCAGGGCGCGGCGCTGCTGGGGCTGGTGCTGAACCTGATTGCGCTGTGGAAGCAAGAGCCGCGGGTGCGCCGTCCCGCGCTGGCCGCGCAGCCACTGCCGCCTGCGCCCCGGCTGCGCGATGACTGGCGGACGTTCACCGCCGCGCCCGACACCCGGCGGCTGCTGGTCGCCACGGGGCTGGGCGCGGCGGCATTTGCGATGCAGGATGCGCTGCTTGAACCTTATGGCGCCGACGTGCTGGGTCTGGGGGTTGGCAGCACCACCATGCTGACCGGGCTGTGGGCAGCAGGCGCGCTGGCGGCATTTGCGGGCGCGGCGCGCTGGCTGGCGGTCAGGCCATCGGCGGGCGGCGCTATGCCGCGCGGCATGGACCCGCTGCGGCTGGCGGGCGGCGGGCTGGTGGCGGGGGTGGCGGCGTTGCTGATCATATTGCTGGCCGGGCCACTTGGCGAACCGGGGTTGCTGGGGCTCGGCGCGGCGGGTGTTGGCTTTGGGGTTGGCTTGTTTTCCGCCGGCACCTTGATGGCGGCGATGGCACTGGCGCGCGGCGGCGGGTCCGGGCTGGCGCTGGGGGCGTGGGGCGCGGTTCAGGCCAGCGCGGCGGGCGCGGCGATCCTGTTTGGCGGGCTGGTGCGCGACGGTGTCGGGATGCTGGCGGCCGATGGCGCACTGGGCACGACGCTGGCTGGCCCGGGCACTGGCTATGGTGCGGTCTATCTGATCGAAATTTTGGTGATGCTGCTGGCGATTGCTGCCATTGGCCCGCTGGTTGGCGCGGCAGCGCGGTCGCGCCGAGGTCTGGCTGACCGCGACGGCTTTGATCTGGCCGAGTTTCCGACATGATCCACACCACCCCCAATCTTGCAAGCAAATGGGCCGGCCCAATCCGGGCACATGATGACAAAAGGAATTTCGGATGACTGATGGCAATTTGGTGGGCAGCATTGACGTTGCCGAGCTCGCGCTTGGCGCATTCGCGCTGTTTTTTCTGGTGCTGGTGATCTGGCTGCAACGCGAAAGCCGCCGCGAGGGCTATCCGCTGGAGGATGAAATCTCTGGCCGGGTGGAAAGCATGGCCGGACCATTTTTGATGGCCCCGCGCAAATTTTACCGCCTGCCCTTTGATCGCGGCGTGGCGGTGCAGCCGGTCGGGCGGCTGGAAAACCGCGATCCGGTCGACATTGCCGCCCGGCGGCTGGAGCATTCGGCGGGTTCGCCCTATGTCCCCACCGGCAACCCGCTGGTCGATGGCATCGGCCCGGCGGCCTATGCCAACCGCGCCAAATGGCCCGACCAGGACGCCAATGGCCGCCCGCGCATCGTGCCGATGACGGTGGAGCATGAAATCACCATTGCCCCCAAAAGCCGCGATCCGCGCGGGATGCTGGTGATTGCGGCTGACCGGGAAAAGGCCGGCACCATCACCGATTTGTGGGTGGACCGGTCCGAACATGTCATCCGCTATCTCGAGGTCGCAACGCCAACCGGCGGCAAGGCGCTGGTGCCGATGCCCATGGCCAAGATTATCGGCAACCGGGTCCATGTCAGCGCGATCAATGCGGCGGATTATGACGCATCGCCCTTCCCGGCAACCCCGGGCGAAATCACCCGGTACGAGGAAGAGCGGGTGATGGGCTATTTTGGCGGCGGCTATCTTTATGCCAATGCCGGTCGGCAGGAACCGCTGATATGAACGAGCATGATTTCGAACCTGTCCGCGGCCTGCCGGGCGATTTGCCGCCGGGCGAGGTGATTGTGTGGCAGGGCGCACCGGACTGGCGGGTGTTTGCGCGCGGCGCGTTGTTCACGCGCTGGATCGCCGCTTATTTTGCGGCGCTGGTGGCGCTGGCGGTGGCAGGGGGCAGTGTGACCGCCGCCCTGCTGACCGCCGGGGCGGGACTGGCTGGGCTGGGCCTGCTGGCGCTGTTTGCGCTGCTGGTGGCGCGCACGACGGTCTATACGCTGACCAACAAGCGGGTGGTGCTGCGGGTGGGGATTGCGCTCGACAAATGCATCAACCTGCCGCTGGCGGTCATTGGTTCGGCGGACTTGCGGCCACTGGGCGGCGGCTTTGGCGAAATTGCGCTGGCCCCCACGGTGCCGCACCGGCTCGGCTATGCCGTGCTGTGGCCCCATGTCCGGCCATGGCGACTGCGGCGGCCGGAACCGATGCTGCGCGCCGTTCCGGACGCAGCGGCGCTCGCGGCTCTGCTGGCCGAACAGGTTGCCGCTGTTCGCGCGATCGAACTGGCCCCGGCGCCCGGCAAAGCCCCGGCTGCGGCGCGCAATCCGCGCTTCGCCGCCCCGCTGCACGGGGCCGCGGCATGAGCCACAGCCACGAAAATGTGATGCCGCGTCCGGCGATGATTGCGGCGATTGCGCTGGTCGGCGGCACATTGGGCCTGACCGCGCTGGTGCAATTGGGGGTGCTGGAGCGGTCAGCCGTGCCCGCCACCGCGCGTGAACGCAGCGCAGTCCAGCCGGTGCAAAGCCGGGAACTGGCCTTTGCCGACCGCAGCGACGGCGCAGTGGTGGTGGCCGATGCCGGCAGCGGCAAAACCGTCGCACTGATTGAAACCGAAACCAAAAGTGGCGGCTTTGTGCGCGGGGTGCTGCGCGGCATGGCCCGCGACCGCCGGGCGCGCGGGCTGAACGAAATGGGCGCGGAAACGCCATTCACCCTGACGCTGTGGAGCGACGGCGGGCTGAGCCTGCGCGACAGCGCCACCGACCGTACCGTCGAACTTGGGGCATTTGGCCCGGACAACCGCGCGGTCTTCATGGGCATTTTGGCGGCCAACGGCGCGTGAACCGGCGCCTGATCTGGTTATGGTGAACAGCGCCGATCATATTGTGCCCCTCGTGGCGGTGCTGTTGATGTGGTTTTTTGCCACCGGCATGGTTGCCTGGCTGGACAACCGTCCGCGCGCGACCTTTGCCCGGGCGCTGTCTGGTGCGGGACTGGTCGGCTGCACCGGGTTGGTGATGGTCGCGATATCGGCCACCATGGCGGATATTGCGGGCGTTTATCTGGGCTTTGCCGGAGCGCTGCTGATCTGGTCGTGGCATGAAATCGGCTTTTTGATGGGGGCGGCGACCGGACCGCGCCGGGCGCTGGCCAATCCCGGTGCGCGCGGCTGGCCGCGCTTTGTGGCGGCGGCGGCGACGCTGATCCATCATGAAATCGCCCTGCTGCTGACCGCGCTGATGCTGGCATCGCTGTGCTTTGCTGCCGCCAATCCGATGGGGGCGCTGACCTTTGGCCTGTTTCTGGCGTTGCGGCTGGCCAGCAAGTTCAATCTTTATGTCGGTGTGCCCAACGCGCAATTTGATATTCTGCCGCCGCACCTGGCCTATCTGACCAGCTATTTCGGCCCGGCCCGGCTGCACGCGCTGCTGCCGCTGACCATTGCGGTGATTGCCGCTGGGGCGGTGTGGCTGGGGCAGGCGGCATTGGCCGCGCCGGTGGGCAGTGCAGCGGCCGTCCAATATAGCCTGCTCAGCGCGCTTGCGGCACTGGGCGTGGTGGAACATTTGTTTTTGGTGCTGCCGCTGCGCGATGGCGCGGTGTGGGGGTGGGCGCTGCCGGGCCGTCGTCCCGGTTGATATTCAGACGACGGCGCGGCCCGTCGCTTGTTACGCGCCCGCGATGGCCTCTTTCAGCTTCAGCCGGATTTTCTTCATCCGGGCGATCAGCGTATTGTCGGCGGCGGGGCGCTGGCTTTCGGCGGCAATCCGCCGATCAATCGCGCTGTGCTGGGCGCGCAGGCTGGCAATTCGGGCTTGCTCCATCATCCGGTCTCCTTCGTCCGATTCGTGCGTGTCACGAAACCGAAATACATCATAGCCCCGGCGGCCTGTCGCATGAATTGCGACGAGCTGTTGCCCGGCGTCGGCCATTTCTGTGACGGCAATCGCGCCCCGCCGAGTTGGTGATTGCGGCGGTGCGGCGGCCATGGCATCACGGCGGCGTGACCCGTGATGAAATTGCCCAGCGGCTGGAATTGGTCCGCACCGAACACCGCGATCTTGACGCGGCAATTGCGGCGCTGGCCAGTGCGCCGACCGCCGACCAGTTACAGATGGCGCGGCTGAAGAAGCGCAAATTGCGGCTGCGCGATGAATCAGCGGTGCTGGCAAGCCTGTTGATCCCCGACATATTGGCCTGAACCGAAAAAATGATGGTTAGCGCGTTTGCGGTGCGGCCTCCGGCTGTGCCATTGGCCGCTGCAATGACTGATCCTGTCCATCTTGCACCCTGTCCGGCGGTTGCCCGGGCGCAGGTTGAAAATTTATACGTCGAGGCAATGGTGCTGGCCGACGATGCCTATGCCTGCCTGTCCGGCGCGCAGGATCCCACTCCTGCCACCGCCGTCACCGCCGCTGCCCGGGTGGCGATGGCGTGCGAGGCGCTGCGCGCCACGACCCGGTTGATGCACGTCATTGCCTGGCTGTTGCACCAGCGCGCGCTGCTTGCGGGCGAGCCGGGGGCCGGGCCGGACGATTCGGCGGCGCGGCTGGAGGCACTGGCCCCGCACGACCCGGCGCTGGCGGCGATGCTGCCCGAGCCGGTGCAGCGGGTGTTGGCCGATACCGACCGCTTGTTCGACCGGGTGCAGCGGCTGGACGCCGCATGGCGCACCGGAACCCCGCCGCAGCCGGTTCAGGCCCTGATCGGGCAGATCGCAGCGCGGATTTAGACGCGCGCGCGCAGATACGCAGCGCGGATTTAGACGCGCGCGCACCGGCGATGTTGCACTTTGGCGGCGGG
>DAIUBZ010000034.1:0-5864 GCA_036846445.1 Sphingopyxis sp.
CGGCGCGGGCGTGGCGGTCCGCTCGCCGCCATCATCGGCCCAGCGGCCCGGCGCATTGGCCAGCACCCGGCGCGCGCCCCAGCGCGGATCGGGCACCGCATCCGCCGTCGCCGCAATCGCCGCCATTGCCCGGCTGGCCGAGGCGAACCAGCTTTGCTCGGCGACCGGTTTTGGTTCCTGCTTGGCCATTTTGACCGTGCCCGTCACCACCAGCATCCGTTCCGGCCGGGTCAGCGCAACATAGCCCAGCCGCCAATATTCCGCCATTTGCGCCGCCACCGCCCGGTCCACCGCCGCCTTCAGCCCGGCGGCGCGCGCGCCCCTCGGCACCGCAAACAGCGGCAGATCGCGGTGCGCGCCAATCGTCAGCTTGACGTCCGCCCGGTCGGGCCGGGGCACGTCGGCGGCATCGGCCAGGATGACGATCGGGGCCTGCAACCCCTTCGCCCCATGCACGGTCATCACCCGCACCATCCCGCTGGGGTCGCTGCGCCGTTTGATGACCGCGCTGCCGGCATCCAGCGCCGCCAAAAACCCCACCAAACTGGCCCCGCCGCGCTGTTCATAGGCGCGGGCGCTGGTCAGCAGCGCGGCAATGCTGTCGTCCGCCGCCGGGCCAAGCCGCGCGAGCAGCCGCCGCCGTCCGCGCTGCGCCCCCGCCAGAATCTCGGCCAGAAATTCGCTGGGCGGGGCATAATCGGCGCGCGCCAGCCAGCCCAGCAACACCGCCGCCGCCGCCGTCTCCGCCGGGCCGGCATCGGGCCGGCGCAGCCATTGCCACAGCGATTGGCCACGCCGCGCCGCCGCCGCATCCGCCATTTGCTGCTGGCTCCAGCCCAGCAGCGGCGACACCAGAATCTCGGCCAGCGCCAGATCGTCGCCGGGCTGAACCGCAAAGCGCACCACGCTCAGCAGATCCTGAACCGCCAGCGATGCCTTGAGGTCCAGCCGGTCAATCCCGGCCACCGGCACCCGCCGCGCCGCCAATTGGGCGATGATCCGCGCCACCAGATCCTTGCGGGTGCGGACCAGAATCAATATGTCGCCCGGCGCCACCGCGCGGCCATCATGGCCATGGTCCAGCCAGTCGGCAATTTGGTCGGCCAGCGCCCGGGCCAGCATGACGCTGGCGGTGTCGGTCGCCGGGCCGGATGCGCCGCCGGTGGGCGGGTCGTCCCCGCCATCGCCGCCCGGATCGTCGCCGCCGCCGCCACCGCCGCTATCACCATCGCCACTGTCTCCCGCCCGCGCCCCCACCACCAGCGGTCCCCAACATTCCACCCGCCCGGCGGTCTGGCGTTTGTGCGGCTGGTGCAGGGGGATCGCCCCGTCCAGCCCCATCGCCGCGCCCGCACCATCGGCAATCCAGCGGTCCACCAGCGCCAATATCGCCGGGGCCGAGCGGTAATTTGTGGCCAGATCCGCCGGGATCAATGGCCGCTGCGCCGCCTGCCCCGCATCGGCAAAACGGGTGCGGGCAGCGGCAAATGCGGCGGGATCGGTGCCCTGAAAGCCAAAAATTGCCTGTTTGCGGTCGCCAACGGTGAACAGGCTGCTGGGCCGCCCCTCGCGCGCCGCTTGTCCGGCAAAAAACTCCTCGCTCAGCCCCCAGACAATGTCCCACTGCGCGGCGTTGCTGTCCTGCGCTTCATCGACCAATATATGGTCAATCTGCTGGTCCAGCTTGAATCGCACCCAATCGGCAAAGGGCGCGCCGCCGCCCGGCCCGGTGCCGAGCAGCAGCGCCGCGCGGGCGATGATGTCGTGAAATTCGGCAAGGCCATGGGCGGTCTTGTGCGCCCGCCATTCCGCCGCCAGATCAGCGGCCAGCGACCACCCCGCCGCCAGATCGTCCGCCAGCGCCATCCCCGCACTGGTGGCGGTCAGGGCGTCAATCGCACCGGCCAGCGCGGCAGCGGCAGCCCCGACGTCGGCCAATTTCTTGCCCGGCTGATAGGGCGCGCGCAGCTCGTCCTTGGTGGTGAGCAATTGTTTGCGCAGGGCGGGCAGATGGACGGCGCGGGCAGCGGCGTCCAGCCCGGCCCAAGGCTCCGCCGCATCGGCGATATCCTCGCCGGTTCTGCCGCCCATCGCCCGCGCCGCCGCGCCGATTTCGGCGGCCAGCGCATCAGGAAACACCCCCGGGGCCAGCGCCGCCAGCGCCCACGCTTCCGGCGGCCCAGCGGGCAGGTCCAGCGCCCGGCGCACCGCCGCCGCATCGGGCGGCATGGGCGGCGCCGCCGGCCCGTCGCAGGCCGCAATCGCCCGGTCCAGAAAGCTGCGCGCCGCCCCAAGGCTGAGCCGCTGTGCCAATGCCGCCGCCCGCCCCCGCCGCAAATCGCCGCTGGCCCCCGGTGCCGCAAACAATTGATTCAAGATGACGCGGCGGTTGGCAGCGGCCTCCTCCTCCTCGATCAGGCGAAAGCCGGGGGCCATGCCCGCCTCGATCGGAAAAGTGGCAAGCAGGCTTTGGCAAAAGCTGTGGATTGTCATCACCCGCACCGCGCCATGGACGCTGTCGATCACCGCCGCGAACAAGGTGCGGGCGCGGGCGATCAGGGCGGGCGACGGCGGCACCGGGTCGAGCGCCAGCAGGTCGCTGGCAATGGCGGCATCGCTGGACCGCACCCACAGCGCCAGCCGGTCGTGAATGCGCCGCGCCATTTCCGCCGCCCCGGCCTTGGTATAGGTGATGCACAGGATTGACGCCGGGGCGGCGCCACTGAGCAACAGCCGCAGCACCCGCGCGGCCAACACCTGGGTTTTGCCAGTGCCCGCCGATGCGCCCAGCCACACCAGCCGGGCAGGGTCGGCGGCCAGCCGCTGGGGGTCGCTGAGCGGCAACAGGGCGGCGGCGCTGCTCATGGCTGGTCTGCGCCCCGTCCGCCAAACCATTCATCGCGGCGCATCAATTGGGCATAATCGCTGGGGCCGCCGTCGGCCACTTTGGCTCCCGGCGCAAAGGCGGCATCGCCGAACAGATATTCCCCCGCCAAATCGCTGACCAGCGTGCGGCACCGCTCCATCACCGCCGCCGCATCCGGTAACGCTTCACCCCGGCTGGCATAGGGCGGCTTGACCATCGCCGCCGGATCTGCGCCAGGGGCAGCGGCAAGGTGCCAATAGGCCAGGTGGCTGGCAGGCGCGGCGGCGATCGGCCCGGGGGTGCGATTTTCGGCGAAGCCGCCCGCGCCGGCGATCAGGCCCAGCAGCCCGAGCTGGCTGGCCTGGCCCCGCGCGGTGGCGACGGCGGCGGGCGGATTGCCGGTTTTATAATCAACGATGCCGAGCGTGCCATCGGCCAGCCGGTCGATCCGGTCGGCCCGGCCCGTGATCGTGACCCCCGCCACATCGGTCTGGCCGCTGGCCTCCCACCCCACTGGCACCCGGCCCTCGGCGCGGTCGGCAGCAATTTGCCGGGCGGCGCGGTGCAGCGCCACCCGCATTTGCGGCACCCAGATCGCCCGTTCCAGCCCGGACAGCGCCGGGTGCGCCGCCATCGCATCCACCAGCGGGTCCAGCGCCGCCGGGGCGCCGCCGCCCGCCACCCAATCGCACAGGACCGCATGCACCTGTTGCCCGGTCCAGCGGGCATCGCTCAGCCCGCCCAGCAGCGGCAGTTGCGCCAGCCGCAAAATTGCCCGCGCGCAATAGCCATAGGGGTCGTGCGCCAGCAAGTCGACCGCCGACACCGACAGCCGGGGACGGCGGTGGCCAGCGGCAATGGTCAGCGCCGGGCGCTGCGCCACCGGCGGCGGCGCGGCGGGCAGATCCAGTTCCGCCGCCAGCACGGTCAGCGGCACGCCATCAATTGCGGCCACCGCCATCGGCCCGGCCAGCGCATCCAGCCGCAGCCACAGCGGCGACGGATTGGCGGGTTCATCCCCCTGTTGGTCCGCCCGGGTGACCACCACCCGCGCCGCGCCCAGCGCAGCGGCGAAATCATGGGCGGCCAGCCCCTGGGCCCGGCCCGGCCCCGGCATCCCCAATTGCCGCCGGACCCCCGGGGCCAGCCACGGGTCGGCGGCGACCGGGCCGGGCCAGCCGTCCTGATTGAGGCCCGCCAGGATCATCACATCGGCGCGCTGCATCCGCGCTTCCAGCAGGCCCCAGATGAACAGCCGGGGATGCTGGCCAAATCCGGGCCGCACCGCCGCCGCCGCCAGCACCCCGTCGAGCAGCGCCGCCATGTCGGCAGGCACCAGCCGGGCGGGACCATCGGGCAGCGCCGCCGCCAGTTCATCCAGCGTGGCCGCCAACATCCGCCCCGCCGGGCCGCGCCACAGCGCGGGCGTGGCTGGCGGATGTGCGCCATCATCACCGTCGCAGCCGGTCAGCCAATTGCCCAGCATCACCGCCCCCGCCAGCAGCTCCGCCGGGGCAGCCGCATCGCCGCTCGCCCATGTGCCAAGCGCACCGTCCAGCGCCGCCGCGACCTCGGCCCACCAGGGGATCAGCGCAGCCGCAGCAGCGCAGTCGCGCGCCCCGGCATCGGCCGCCAGCCGGGCCAGCCGCGCCGCCACCCCGGCGGGGGCCGCGTCAATCCCCGGTTCGCGCAGCAGCAAATCCAGCGCCCGCACCCGGTCCAGCCACGCCAGCCGCGCCGCAGGATCGGCCGCGCCGCCGCGCACCAGCGGGTGGCTGAGCATCGCAACGAGCCCCACCGGATCGGGCGCGGCGGCGTAGCGCGCCATCAAGGTCAGCAGCACGCCGGGCGGGGTTTGGGCCAGCGGCTGGCCCGCGCTGTCGTCGACCGCCACGCCCCAGCGCGCCATCAACTGGGCCACCCGTCCGGCCAGATCGCGGTCGGGCGTCACCAGCGCAGCAGTCTGCCCCGGCGTGTCGAGGCAGTGGCGCAGCATCAGGGCAATGCCCTGTGCCTCCGCCGCATTGGTGGGGAATACCGCCTGCGCCAGCCCCCGCGCCTTGCCGCCCAGTTCGGCGCGCAGGCCAGCCCAGCGCGCGGTGAACGCCGCCGGGGTGAACATGGCGCCCGCCAGCATGCTGCGCGCCGCTGGCCCGTCCAATGGGCTGGTGGCGGGCCATGGCTGCACCTCCGCCCGGGCCACGCCCATCCGGTCCAGCAGCAATTTCAGATGATATTGCGGATGGGCCTCGAGCCGGGGCGGCTCGGCCTCGCCCGGCACCGGCCGCGCGGTGGGGCCAAGCGCGTCCCATTCGTCATCGGCCATGGCCGCGTCCAGCCCGTGCAGCAGCACCAGCCCGTGCGGCAAATCGGCGACCGCACGCAAGAGCGCCGCCACCGCTGGCGCGGTGACATTCACCCCGGCGGCCACCACCCAGCGCCCGGCATCCGGCGGCGGCGGGGCCGCAGCCCAGGCCGCCGCCAATTGATCCAGCAGCCGGTTGCGCCGGTCCGCCAGATCAATCGTGCCGGTGGCGGCCAGCATGACCGGCCAGCGGTCGGCCAGGCTGATCAGGTGGACCAGCGCCGTTTGCCAATGGGCGGCCAGATTGTCCGGCAGGGCGGCGGCCAGATCGGCGGGGGTCAAGCGTTCAAAATGCAACTGGTCCAGCGCGCCGCCCAGCGCCCGGCCCAGCGCCAGCGCCACCGCCGGGGCCAGCGGCGCGCCCGCCGCCCGGTAATCGCGGGCAATCGCCTCGGCCAGCAACATCTGGCGGCGCAGCGGCGGGGTGGCGGGGGGCGGCACCACCGTCCCGGCCAGTTGGTCCAGCCCGGCCCCGGCGGCCTCGGCCAGATCGTCATCGCCGATCACCACCATGCGCGGCAACAGCGCGCCGCCGCCCAGCGCCCGGACAAAGGCCGCGTGGACCGCCGTGCGCGCCCGGTTGTTGGGCAAGAGGACGGTGCCGCGCGCCAGCGCCAAGGGCTGCGCCAGCGG
>DAIUBZ010000034.1:5964-12396 GCA_036846445.1 Sphingopyxis sp.
GCATCGGCCCCCGCCCCGCCAAAGCGGGCAATCAGCCCCAGCGCCAGACAATCGGCAAAGGCCCGGTGGACCGGCAGGGCAAAGACCGCCGGGCCGGGCCTATCCGCCATTCAGCGCCGCCTCGGTCGGGGCAATCGCCTGCGGGGTGCCAATATCAAACCACTGGCCCTGGTGCGCCGCGCCGAACAATCGCCCGGCGGCAATCGCCCGGTCCCACAGGATATTGGTGGAAAATGCCCCCGCCGGGGCATCGGCCAGCAAGCGCCGCGACACCAGTTGCACGCCGGTATAAACAAAGGGCGCGACCCGGCCCGCGCGGCGGCGCGATACCCGGCCCAATTGGTCCAGATGGAAATCGCCCCGCCCCCGGTGGTGGCTGGCCATCGCCAGCGGCACCAGCAGCAACAGCGCATCCATCGCCGCATCGTCCCACAGGCGGGCCAATTGCCCAATCGCGTCTTGCGGCCCGTCGGTCCAGATATTGTCGCTGTTCACCACCAGAAAGGGATCGCCGCGCAGCAGCGGAGCCGCCCGCACCATCCCGCCGCCGGTTTCCAGCAATTGCCCCCGTTCATCACTGATGCCAAGGTCCAGCCCGCTGGCATAGCCGCGCACATGCGCCTCCAGCGCGTCGGCCAGATAATGGACATTCACCACCACATGGCCGATCCCGGCCGCCACGATCCGCTCCAGACTGTAATCAATCAGCGCCTTGCCGCCCAGCCGCACCAGCGGCTTGGGCCGGGTGGCGGTCAGCGGGCGCATCCGTTTGCCCAGCCCGGCGGCCAGCACCAGCGCCGATTCAATCCGCACCGGGGGCGCGGGATCAGCCATCGGCGTTCAGCCACCGCTGCCATGCCGCCGCGCGGGCGGGGGCGGGCACATTGGCGGCAAACCATGCCGCCACCGGGCCAAGCGCGGGGTGGGCCAGATCGCGCTCCATCAACCCCCACATCCGGGGTTGAAACTGGCGGTATCCCACCTTGCCGTCGCGCCGCCACAGCCGGGTGAACACCCCCAATATCCGGGCGTTGCGCTGGGCCGCCAGCGCCCAATAGGCGCGGGTGAAGGCGGCCGCATCGCCGCCGGTGGCATCGCTGGTATAACGGGCCAGCATCGCCGCCTCCACCGCCGGGCTGACATCGCGGCGGGCATCCTGAAGCACCGAAGCCAGATCATAGGCAGGGTGGCCGCGCTGGGCATCCTGAAAGTCGAGCAGGCCAAAGCGGGCGGGCGCAGCCACATCGTCCCCCGCCAGAATCATGATATTTTCGGCATGAAAATCGCGCAGCATCGTCACCCGGCTCAGCCCGTCCGCCGCCACCGGCTCCAGCACGGCCCGCCAGGCCGCATCCCACCCGGCCCGATCGACCGCCAGCTCGACCGCGGGGCAATACCAATCCAGAAACAGGCTGAGTTCATCGAGCCATTGGGTCAGGCCATGGTCGTTCAGCCCCGGCATGGGCGGCTGGCGGTGCAAATGGGTCAACACATCGGTCACTGCCGCGTAAAGGCCCGCCTCGCTGGCCGGATCGGCATCCACCGTCTCGCGCAGCCGCTGATCGCCAAAATCCTCAATCAGCAGCAGCCCGGCATCAAGATCGCTCGCCAGCACCAGCGGCGCCGTCAAGCCGTGGGCACGCAGCCAGCCCGCCACCGCCACAAAGGGTCGGGGATCCTCGTGCGGCGGCGGCGCGTCCATCAACACGGCCCGGCGCGCGCCGTCCCGGACCCGGAAATAGCGGCGGAACGAGGCATCGCCCGCCAGCGGCGAAATCGCCGCCCCAGCCCAGCCAGTTGCCGCCAGAAAAGCGGGCGCGGCGGCGGGGGGTTCCATCGTCAAAGTGGCCATCGTTCCTTCCAAGCCGCCGGAAGCTGGGCTGTCAAGCGCCGCTGATCGCCCTGCCCTGTGATCCTCAGCGCCAGCATATCCGGCCAGGCGCCCGCCCCCAACCGCTCCGGCCATTCGATCAGCAGCACGCCATCAGCGCGATATTCCTCCAGCCCCAGTTCGGCGAGTTCACCAGGGTCATTCAACCGATACAGATCGACATGGGCGACCGGCAGCCGCACCTCGTCCGCGCCATAGGGCTGGACCAGCGCAAAGCTGGGGCTGGGCGCATCCTCGGCCAGCCCCAGCGCCGCCAATATGGCGCGGGCCAGCGTGGTTTTGCCCGCCCCCAACTCGCCCGCCAGGCCAACCACATCGCCGGGCCGCAGCGCCGCCGCCAGCGCCGCGCCAATCGCGGGCAGATCATCGACGCCATAGGCCAGCGGCGCGCTCATCCCGCCGCGCCCGGCAACGCTGGCGCGGCGCGCGGCAGGGTGATGGTGATGACGGTGCCCTGCCCAGCCTCGCTCAGCACCGCCATGGTTCCGCCATGCGCCGCCACCAATTGCCGGGCCAGCGCCAGCCCGATGCCGCCGTTGTCGGTGCCGGCGGCGCGCCCGGCCATGATGGCCGCCACCCGGTCCGGCAGGCCGGGGCCATTGTCGGACACGATGATGGTCACGCGATCGGCGCTGCCCCGCGCGTGGAGCAGCACCTTGGCATCGCGGCGGCGGGCGGGGGCGGTGAAGCGAATGCCATT
Source organism: Sphingopyxis sp. (assembly GCA_036846445.1). Lineage (GTDB taxonomy): Bacteria > Pseudomonadota > Alphaproteobacteria > Sphingomonadales > Sphingomonadaceae > Sphingopyxis. The sequence goes on from DAIUBZ010000034.1 coordinate 8,556, forward strand.
GTCCAGCAATTGTCCGACCAGCCGGGTCAGCCGCACGACATCGCCCGCAATCGTCCCCAATTCGCCGTCATCGGCCAAATCCATGACCAGCCGCGTCCCGCGCTCCGTCGCCAGCATTTCGGCCCCGGCGGCGGCAGCGCGCAACATGTCGGCGACCGCCACCGGCTCGGCAGCAATCGCCAGCGTGCCCGCCTCCGCCTGCGCCAGATCCAGCACATTGTCGATTTGCAGGCCCAGCACCGCAACCGAGTCCAAAATGGCTCCGATATAGGACTGCGCCTTGGCGGGCAGTTCACCGGCATAGCCACCCGCCAGCATCTCGGCAAAACCGCCAATCGAGGTCAGCGGCGTGCGCAATTCATAGCTCATCCGCGACAGGAAGGCGGTTTTCACCCGGTCGGTCGCCTCCAGCGCATCATTGCGTTCGCGCAGCATGGTCTCGACCCGCCGCGCGTCGCTGATGTCCAGCATGGTGAACAGCGCATTGCCGTCGGGCAACGGCATCGCCAGAAATTTGAAATGGCGGCCATCGGCAAAATGCATCTGGCCGCCGCGCTGGTGACGTTCCAGCGCGGCGGCGCGGATGATCTCCTGCACCACGCTGGCCTGCGCCGGTTTGGCCAGCCGCGACGCCAACGCCGCCATCAGCGCATCGACCCGGGGGTGGCTGGCGAGCAGATTTTCTTCCGCCAACCAGATTTTGCGAAATTGCTGATTCCACAGGTGCAGGCGGCCATCGGGGGCGAACACCGCAACCGCCTCGAACAAATTGTCAAAGGTGGCGGTCCGCACCCGCAGCAGCGTGTCACGCACTGCCGCCAATTGCACCTGTTCGGTTCGGTCCTCGGCAATCAGGAACAGCCCGCCATCCGGGGTCGGCTGGGCCAGCAGGCGCAAGGTGGTGCCATCGCGCAGCAGCCAATCCTCCTCCACCGCCCCGGTGCTGGCAAACCAGTCCAGGTGCTGGCTGCGCCATTCGGGAAAATTGCGCACCTCTGGCGTGCGCCCGGCATTGCGCCACCCGTCCAGCAGCCAGGCAAAATCGGGGGCCTCTGCAACTGCGGCTGGTTCCAGCGCGAACATTTTCCGAAACGGCTGGTTGGCGAAAATCAGGCTGCGGTCCGGGGCGAATTGCGCGACGGCGGCGGACAATTGATCCAGCAACTCGCGCTGCACCTCGGCCAGACGGCGGTGGGCGGCGCGGATATTTTCCAGCTCCTGCCGGTCGATGGCATATCCGGCGACGCCGACCACCGCGCCGTCGTCCCCGGCCAGCGGCACGTCAACCACCGCCATGATCCGCCGTTCGCCGCTGACCGTCACCGGCACAATCCGGCGCACCGCCGTGCCGGTGCGCGCGGCCTGATGGGCGGTGTCCAGCGCGCTGACCCCGGCCACCGGTTCGACCAATTCCACCCCGCCCGCGATCACCGCGCCCGCGCCCGCTGCCTCGGTGGCGGCGACATAGGCACCGTTGACCAGCGCCAGCCGGGCATCGGGGTCGCGAAACCACATCGGAAACGGCGCTGCCTCAATCAGGCCCGATAGCGCCGAAAAGGCCGCGACCGCCTCATCATGCTGGACGCGCACCTGGGTTTCGCGCCGATGCGCGTCGGTCACATCGCTGACCCACAACAGCACGGTCCCCGGTGCACCGAGCGGCGGCGGTGCCGCCATGCCGGTGATCGCCAGATGGCGGCTGCCGCCCTGAGGTTGAACGGCCATGGCAAAGGATTTCGCCCCGCGCTGCGCGCCCGCCACTCCAGCGCGCAACTGGCCCAATTGCTCAGCCGACAGGCCCTGATCCGGCGCGGCCAGATCATCAAAATTCACCGGCGGCTGGTCCAGCCCCAGCCAAATGCCCAGCCGCCCCGCTGCCTCCAGCCGCCAATCGGCCCGGATCACGACCGGCAGCGCCGGACCAAGTTCAATGAGCGCACTCAACCGCTCGGCCTGCCCGCTGGCAAAGGCCGCCCGGCGCTGCATATCCAGCCCGCGCACCAGCGCCCACAGCGCCGCCGCCAGCCACAGCGCGCAGAACAGGCCGATCGCAAACAGCGCAGACGCCGACAGGGGCGCAGACAGGGGAGCAGACAGGGGGGCGATCATGACCAATTTAACAGGACGAAAAACAACGAGCGGCCCCCCGGATACGCCGGGGGGCCGCATATGGTCCTAACCGCCTGTCCCGCCGATGACAATCAGCAGCGGGCCACAGCAATCAATAGCGATAATGGTCCGGCTTGAACGGGCCAGCGGGTGTCACGCCGATATAGGCGGCCTGCGCATCCGACAAGGTGGTCAGCTTCACCCCCAATTTTTCCAGATGCAGCGCCGCCACTTTCTCGTCCAGATGCTTGGGCAGGACATGGACGCCATTGTCATAAGCCGCGCCATTGCCCCACAGTTCAATCTGGGCCAGCACCTGATTGGCAAAGCTGGCCGACATCACAAAACTGGGGTGGCCGGTGCCGCAACCCAGATTGACCAGCCGCCCCTTGGCCAGCACGATCAGCTTTTTGCCGTCGGGAAACTCCACCTCATCCACCTGCGGCTTGATTTCGGTCCATTTCATATTGTTCAGTGCGGCAATCTGGATTTCGCTGTCAAAATGGCCGATGTTGCACACAATCGCCATCGGCTTCATCGCCCGCATATGATCGACCGTGATGACGTCCATATTGCCGGTGGCGGTCACGAAAATGTCGGCGCGCGGGGCGGCCTCCTCCATCGTGACCACTTCATATCCCTCCATCGCGGCTTGCAGCGCGTTGATCGGATCGACCTCGGTCACCAGCACCCGGGCGCCGCCGTTGCGCAAGCTGGCCGCCGACCCCTTGCCGACGTCGCCATAGCCCGCGACCACGGCCACCTTGCCGCCCAGCATCACATCGGTCGCCCGGCGGATCGCATCAACCAGCGATTCCTTGCAGCCATAAAGATTGTCGAACTTCGACTTGGTCACGCTGTCATTCACATTGATCGCCGGGAAGGGCAATTTGCCAGCTTTGGCCAGCTCATACAGGCGGTGGACGCCGGTGGTGGTTTCCTCCGACACGCCCTTGATGTTGGCAACGGTGCGCGACAGATAGCCGGGGCGCTCAGCCAGGAACCGGGTCAGGGTGGCGCAAAACACCTCCTCTTCCTCATTGGTTGGGGTGAACAGCGCCTCGCCCGCTTCGACCCGCGCCCCCCACAGCGCGAACATGGTGGCATCGCCGCCATCGTCGAGGATCAGGTTGCAGGTCGTGCCGTCACCATTGCGCTCCCAATCAAAGATCCGCACGACATAATCCCAATATTCCTCCAGCGTCTCGCCCTTGATCGCGAACACCGGCACGCCCGTCTCGGCAATCGCGGCGGCGGCATGGTCCTGGGTCGAGAAGATATTGCACGATGCCCAGCGCACCTCGGCCCCGAGCGCCGTCAGCGTTTCAATCAGCACCGCCGTCTGGATGGTCATGTGCAGCGACCCGGTGATCCGCGCACCCTTGAGCGGCTGGGCCGCGCCAAATTCCGCGCGCAGGGCCATCAGGCCGGGCATTTCCGTTTCGGCAATGTCGATTTCCTTGCGCCCGAATGCGGCCAGCGCCATGTCCGCCACCACATAATCCCGCTCTGCCTGTGCCACGCTTGCCACACCTGTTCTCCTTCAAACTGCAATGAAACTGCATATAAATTGCACCGCCGCCGCGCGCCCAGCGGCGGCAGCGATCTGCCAGCCCATTAGCCGAACCGGCCGCTGGCAGCAAATATAAAGTTTTCCTTATATCATCCCGCCGCCCGGCTCGGCTTGTCCCTTCGGAGGACGGCACCGCCCCGCTTGCCCGGAAGCGCCGCA